>NZ_JBXAYB010000007.1:0-67967 GCF_056782115.1 Dellaglioa sp. CoH-56-MRSF-14
AATACTGGGATAAAGCCATTTAGAAACATATTAAATTTTATATTATTTCATCCGTCAACTTGACAGGGCCTAGTACATGAAGTTGTTGGAACCTTTTTAGATGATTATTTTAAAATTATTTTTGTACCATGAAGCTCTTTAACGTTTAATTTAGCAGCAATAGTATCAACATTATCAAGTGTAATACCGCCACCTGGAACAATTTTAATGAGACCGTTTGACCAGTCAATAATTTCTTTGAGGTGGGGTAACGTTTCCTCGATAGGCTTATCAAGTGATCCGCCATGCGTTAAAACACGATCGATATCATGCTCTGCTAACCAAGATAGCGCATCAAGTTGTGCATTATTAGGAATTTCATCAAAAGCCATATGGAAAGTGATTTGCATGCCACCACTTGCTGCAATTAAAAACTCCATCGCCTCTATGTCTAAGTTATTATTCGTATCTAAAGCGCCAAATACGACGCCATCTACACCAAGTTGTTGAGCCTGAAATAAATCAGCCTCCATAATTTTTAATTCGGTATCGTTATAAACGAAATTTCCGCCACGGGGACGAATCATTGCCATTACAGGGACTTCATTGTCCTGTGCATAACGCATTGTTTCAGACATAACACCTTTACTGACAGTTGTACCACCGACAGCAAGATTATCGCAAAGTTCAAAACGATTAGCACCAGCGGCAAATTGTTTTGGGATATCAGTAAAATTTTCAACTGCAACTTCTTTAATTAACAAATTTAATTTCTCCTAATTTTCAAAATAAACGCAAACGGATTCTGGAACGGCAATATCTTTTTGAAGTAAAGTTAATTTACCAGAGGTTGAATCACGTTCGAATAAGGTAGCATTATCAGTGTTTTGGTTAGCAACAACCAAAAATTGTTCTGTTTTATTTAAACTGAAATCACGAGGAAAGTCACCTTCAGTTGAAATAAGTTGAATAAGTGTCATTGTGCCATCAACAGCAAGTGAATAACAAGCAATTGAGTTGTTTCCGCGATTAGAGACATACAAAAAGCGGCTATCTTTAGAAATGCGAATAGCAGCAATTCCGTTATGAGCATTCCAATCAGATGGAATTGATGAAAGTGTTTGAATCTCTTTAAATGAACCATCCGTTTGATTGTAGCTAAGTAACGAAACTTCACTTGAGAGCTCTCCAGCTAAGTATGCTAATTTTCCATTTTTATGGAAAACAATATGACGAGAACCGAACCCAGGCTCTGAACGATACTCAGCAATTTGTTTAATAGCACCATTATCTGACACATCAAAAGTTAACACTTGATCAGTTCCAAGGTCACAAACAACTAACCTATTGTCTGGTGTTAAATCAGTGAAATGAATATGAGAGCTTGTTTGTTCTGGTTTTGGACCATGACCTTCATTTGTAACTTCATTAATAAGAGCTAATGAGCCATCAGTTTGAATTTTTGAAATGGAAATAAGACCCTTATGGTAGTTTGAGCTGTAGACTAATTGACGGTTATTATCAACAGCAACGTAAGCAGGCGGAGCGCCTTCAGCTGAAACGTCATTTAAAAATTGGGGATTTTCTGATGCAAGGGTAAAGGCTGATATACCACCTAAATCTGACCTCTTTGAAACGGTATATAAGACACCTTTGTCCGATTTCGTGAGATAAGTTGGATTTTCAACCTTTATATAGGGTGTAGCGTTAGAAACTTTTTTTTCAATTGTATCAAGTTGAGCTCGTTGGATACCAGTACTTGTCTTTTTTGTATATGTACCAAACAAAATAGTCTCTTTCATAGTTACAAATACCTCCTCATGATATTGTCAATATTATATCATATATTTTTGTAAACGTTATTATTTATACTGGGGACTATGCTATAATTATAGGTAACTATAAAGGATAAGGGAGACGATAAAGTATGATTACAGCAAGAATTGAAGAAATTGGAAAAGATGCCATCTCAAAAAAGGAACCTATTGTTATCCTTTTCAATCAGAGTGCAACGGATGATTTAAGACAAGTTTCTGTCATTCAATCATTTGAAGATGATAAAAAAATTATTTCGCCAAAAACAGGTGATGAAATGATTATTAATGAACAAACTTATAAAATTGATTTCGCTGGAGAGTTAGTTTCAAGTAATTTTGAGTCGGTTGGGCATGCTACCTTGTTCTTTATGGAAGTTCCAGAACATCCACAACCAAATGGTATTTATTTAACACCGCATGTATTGCCAACTTTTAAAGTCGGTAATACAATCACGTATAAGTAAAGGAGTAGATTAAAATGCTCCCAAATGAAAAATCGACTTCACAACGATCATGGTTTTGGAAATGGGTTGTTAATAATAAAACAGTTAGCATTTTATCAATTGTTTTGTTAAGTTTGCTAATTATTTTTATGTTAGCACAAGTGGGCTGGTTTTTCGCACCAATTGGAGAGTTATTAAGCATTATTGGCTTCCCAATTGTTTTAGCTGGCGTGCTGTATTATTTAATATCCCCATTGATAGATTTTTGTGAAACGCGCTTTAAATTGAATCGAAGTTTGGTTATTACAGTTGTATTTATAGTAATTTCTGGGTTTTTAGTATGGGGGATTGTCGTTTTGATTCCTGCTGTACAAACACAAACAATTAGTATTATTAAAAATTGGCCGACGTATTGGTCAAATATCACACATCAAACGAATGATTTTATGTCGTCATCTTTATTTGATACTATTAAAACTTCAATTGAAAAAATAAATACAGATATCGTAGGAACAGTATCCAAAAAAGCGAGCTCAGTTATTGGATCAACAGTTGATTCTTTAGGTAGCGTTGTTGGTACTGTAACGACATTTATCATTGGATTAGTAACAGCACCCTTTATCTTATTTTATTTATTAAAAGATGGGCACGATTTACCTGAGTATTTATCAAATTTTTTCCCAGTAAGATATCGCAAATCAATCATTGAATTATTAGATGAAATTAATTTACAAGTCAGTCAATATATCCGAGGTCAGTTAACGGTAGCATTCTTTGTGGCCATATTATTTGTTATTGGTTTTTCAGTAGTTGGTCTTAAGTTTGCTTTAACGTTAGGGATTTTGGCAGGTTTTTTGAATTTAATTCCTTATTTAGGCTCTTTTCTAGCGATGATTCCTGCACTAGTAATTGCTGCTTTCGTGTCACCAATTATGTTGATAAAGGTTATTGTTGTTTTTATTGTTGAACAAACAATTGAAGCAAGATTGATTTCTCCATTGATTCTTGGAAGTAGTTTAGCAATCCATCCCGTTACAATTTTAATTGTTTTATTAGGTTCGGGACGGGTTTTTGGATTAATAGGTGTTATTTTTGGAATCCCAGGATATGCAATTCTAAAAGTTATTGTAACGCGGATTTTTGTATGGTATAAAAAGGATTCTGGTTTGTATGACGAATCAGAGAAAACGAATAAAGATAATCAAAAAAGTTAGACAAATTTTATTTTGTCTAACTTTTTTGATTAAAGCGTATCACCGTTAAAAATTGAATTTTTAACAATTACATAATCGACTTTTTCAAGTGCAGAGAGAGAATTACCACCAGCATAAGAAATTGAAGATTGTAAATCTTGTTGCATTTCAAGTAAAGTTTCATGAATGTCACCTTTAAAAGGAACGAGCATTTTTTTACCTTCAACATTAGTGTGGCTACCTTTTTGATATTCAGAGGCAGAGCCAAAATAACTTTTAAATAGATTACCATCTTTTTCAATTAAATCACCAGGACTTTGTTTGTGACCAGCAAAGAGTGAACCAATCATACACATTGAGGCCCCAAATCTGACTGACTTAGCAATATCACCATGAGTTCTTATACCACCATCAGTGATAATTGGTTTACTTGCTGCTTTAGAACATAATCTAAGAGCGGCTAATTGCCACCCGCCGGTACCGAATCCAGTTTTAATTTTAGTGATGCAAACTTTTCCGGGTCCAATACCAACCTTAGTTGCATCTGCACCAGCATTTTCTAGTTCTCTAACGCCTTCAGGTGTGCCAACATTTCCAGCAATTAGAAATGACTCTGGTAACCATTTTTTAATATGATGAATTAAATCAATGACACTTTGTGCGTGGCCATGCGCCACATCAATTGTTATATATTCTGGAATTAAATCAGCATCGGCAAGCTCTTCAATTAATGCCCATTCATGTGGTTTAACGCCAACACTAATAGAAGCAAACAAACCTTTTGCATGCATTTTTTTGACGAAAGGTAAGCGACTCTCTTCATCGAAACGGTGCATGACATAGAAATAGTCATTTGATGCAAGCCATTCTGCTAACGGTTCATCGATAATTGTCTGCATATTCGCAGGTACAACGGGTAGTTTAAAACGGCGAGGGCCAAATTGAATAGATGTATCGACTTCGGAACGGCTATTTACAATACATTTGTTAGGGACGAGCTGAATATCTTCATAATCAAAAACTGGCATAATATTTCCCCATTTCTTTTAAACACGAACTATTTTTAGTATTTATTAAATTATTATCAGTAACCAACTGATAATTTACGCTATTTAGCGAATTTAGTCAACATATTTTTGAAATAAATCGAAAATTAAATAAGAATACGTGAAGAGATAGACGTCGTGCTATAATTATTTTGGGAGTGATTATTATCGCAAAAAAAGAAAAAGTAAAAAAAACAAATGACGAACGCATTTTAGATCAAAATCATATTGAATTTGAGAGCTATACTTTTGATTTTTTAGGTGGTCGACAAATGGATTCAAGCAAAGAAGCTAAAGAACTAGGAACGGATGAAAGAAGTATTTTAAAAACAATTGTTTTACAGGGAAGTAACGGTGATAGAGATTACGTAGTTGTTTGCCTTCCTATTACTTTTGAAATTGATTTAAAATTAGTAGCACGTGAATTAAATGAAAAACAATTGCATTTAGCAGATAATAAAAATTTAATCAATATTACTGGTTACGTTCATGGCGCAAATACACCAATTGGAATTAATGTTCGAAAAGGATTTCCCATTTATTTTGATGAACGAATTCAAGAGTTCGATAAAATTTGGGTTTCAGCTGGTAAAGTTGGTCGTTCTGTTGGCGTAAAACGTGAAGAACTTGTTGAATTGGTTAAAGGTCATTACATTAACATTGAAAAATAAATAGCTATTGAATGTAAAATAAACGATAAAAAGGAATAAGTGTAAATTGAAAAAAATTGAGAAAAGTGCCGTATTTTTAAAAAATAAAATCGATTTATTTAGATGTCCTGTCTGCTTAAACCCCTACAGTAAAGTTGAAGGCCAGACGATGTTTTGCCCTGAAAATCATCAAATAGATTTATCAAAAAAAGGAACTCTTTTTTTCTTGAATCATGGGGTTAAAAGTGATTATGAATTGGATATGTGGTTAGCAAGGAGACAGTTATTACAAGCAGGCTTGTTTAAACCGATTACGGATAAAATTCTTGAGCAGCTTTCTGATGAAGAAGAAACAATTATGGATGTAGGTTGTGGAGAGGGAACACCACTTCATGATATAGAAGTAACACGCCAAAATGCTAAAGACACTTACGTTGGATTTGATATTTCAAAAGATGCAATCAATTATGCGACACAACAAGAGACAGATGCTTTTTATTGTATTGCTGATTTGGCTAAACTACCATTTAATAATAAGTCATTTTCAACAATTATTGATATTTTTTCGCCTTCTGCTTATACAGAATTTGATCGAGTATTAAAGGATGGCGGGCAGTTATTAAAAATCATTCCAAATTCAAATTACTTAGTTGAATTACGCGAACTTCTATATAACGAAGAGAGTCATAATAGGAGTTATAGTAATGAAAAGGTTTTAAATCTGTTTAAAGAAAATTATCCTGACTCTGAACAAATTACAATTAGTTATCAATTCGATATTCCAGAAGGCTTGTTTCCTGCCTTACTCGAAATGACTCCTTTACATTGGGGAGCTACAACAGATAATCAGGCTAAAGCTAAAAAACAACCTTTAACCAAAATTACGGTTGACGTTACACTATTAAAATATCGTAAAAATAAGTTAGAATCAGTGTTGTAACGAATAAATTGCTGTGGTATTATGAGTATACGAATTCGGTTGTTTAGAGACTGTCGACGATGTTGTCAGCTTCTGGAAATTGATCTTCATTAACGTATCTTTTCGCCGTGCCCACACCGAAATGATGCGTTTTTTTGTTGCCTAAAATAATAACGATTTTTTGAAAGGATGTTAATTTTTGACGAATCATATTGCATTATTTGAACCACTTATGCCTGCTAATACAGGTAATATTGCTAGAACTTGTGCTGGAACGGATACTGAACTACATTTAATTGAGCCCTTAGGATTTTCAACAGACGATAAATATTTAAAACGTGCTGGACTAGACTATTGGGATAAAGTAAAAATTACGTATCATAAAAATTTACAAGATTTTTTAGCATCTATTCCAGATCAGAAACAACTTTTTTTGGTTTCAAAATTTGCACCGCAAACTTATTCACAAGTAGATTATTCTGATGTGAATAAGGACTATTACTTCTTGTTTGGTAAAGAGACAACAGGTCTTCCTGAAAACTTTATGCGCCAAAATGAAGAGAAAGCAATCCGAATTCCACAAGATGATACGCACATTCGTGCCTTAAACTTATCTAATTCAGCTGCTATTGTAATTTATGAAACACTTAGACAACAAGACTTTTTAAATCTAGATAAAACACACACGTATGAAAATGATAAGCTAAAATAAGTAGCTTGAGCATTTTATAGACTAGAAATTCATAAATGGGTTATACTTGCTTCGGGTTAAGAAATAAACCGGTATTTATGATGAACAGTCATTTTATAAAATGGAAGGGTGTGAGCTAACTTGTTTCAAGTAATAACAATGTTTGGATTTGATGAACCATGGTGGTTTTTTGATGATTGGAAAAGTCATATTCAAAAAACAGTTGATTTTGATTCAATGGATGAAGCGATGGCTTTTTTTGAGGAACAATCTAGCGCATTTACCACTGAATTTAGCCATCAAAAAAGTAAACGTCAATTTTTGACAGCATTTTGGAATGAGGAACAAATGGATTATTGTTCAGATTGTGGTGATGATTTACAGTTATATCAAGGGTTACTGTTAGTTAAAGATGGCAAAGAAATTACAGCCAAAAAAGAGAGTTAATAACATAATTGTTATTAACTCTCTTTTTGTGGAAATGACTAGACAATGACACGGAAGGTAATTAAGATATGGTATAATTGAGTATCTATTTTAACAGAAGGAGGAACTGTTTTGGCTCAAAAAAAGAAAAGAAAAAAAAGAACAACAAAAAAAACAGTTCAATACAAATTTTCTAAAAATATAATTGGTGTTATATTTTTATTGTTTGGAATATTTGGTGTGCTAGCACTGGGATATTTGGGTGCTTTATTTGCTAACGTTTTCCGTTTGTTTGTTGGTAATACATATCAATTCGCATTATTAATTCTCGGTGTATATGGAAGTTACTTAATGATTATGGGAAAAGAGCCCAAAGTTAAGAAAAGAATTAATTGGGGATCCGTTATTTTATATGTTGGTGTTTTAGTCTTTCTTGAAGCCTGGTTTGTTGGGCACTCATCGGTGCATAGCCAATTTATTCAATATACATGGCAGACACTTGTTTCCGATTTTCGACAATCTGCAGTTAGTTCAACAGTTGGCGGTGGAATGATAGGGGCAAGCTTATACCAATTATCGTACTTCTTAATTTCACAAGCAGGCACCTATATTGTTAGTGTACTTTTCATCTTAGCCGGATTATTTATTTTTTTTGATCTCTCTTTTTCAGAAGTTATGTATACTGTTCAACGCTATCTAAACGTAATTATTGCTTGGACAAGAGAAGGTTTTCGCCGAATGAAAGTAGCAATAGATAGTTTTAAAGAAGAAAGAAAAGAAAATAAAGCAGAACAAGATGAAGAAGAATTAAAACCTGTAATTGACCATAGAACTGAAGAAAAGGAAATAAAAACTGAACGAGAAGTGACCGTTGATGAACCACCTATCATTACGCAACAAGAACCAGATTCAGAATTAGATTCAGAAGATGATCCTAAGATAATATCAAGTACAGTGGCTGATGATAATGAAGATTACCAATTACCACCAGTTACATTACTTACAAAAATTCCAAAAGAAGACCAAAGTGGCGAATATAAAACAATTGAAAAAAACACAAAAATATTGAAGCAAACATTTGAAAGCTTTGGTGTTGATGTTGAAATTAAAAGTGTGAGTTTAGGACCATCTGTTACTGAATATGAATTACATCCGGCAATTGGTGTTAAAGTTAGTAAAATTGTTAACCTTGCGGATGACTTAGCCTTAGCACTTGCTGCCAAAGATATTCGAATTGAAGCACCAATTCCTGGAAAATCACTTATTGGGATTGAAGTACCAAATTCTAAAGTATCAATGGTTTCATTCAGGGATGTGATTGAATCTCAACAAAAGAATCCAACACCAGATAAAGTTCTCGAAGTTCCTTTAGGTCGCGATGTTTCAGGCCAATTGGTAACAGCAGATTTAACAACGATGCCGCATTTATTGATTGCTGGCTCAACTGGTAGTGGTAAGTCAGTTGCAATTAATGGCATTATCACAAGTTTATTGATGAATACGAAACCAAATCAGGTTAAGTTTATGTTGATTGATCCTAAAAAAGTAGAGTTAGGTGTCTATAATGGTATTCCACATCTATTAACGCCGGTTGTTACAAATCCTAAAAAAGCATCACGAGCTTTACATAAGGTTGTTTCTGAAATGGAGCGACGCTACGAATTGTTTGCAGATGCTAGTCAACGTAATATTTCTGGATATAATCAAATGATTATGCAAGAAAACGCAGATGACGGACAAAAAAGAGCAACGTTACCTTATATTGTTGTCATTGTTGATGAATTGGCAGATTTAATGATGGTAGCCTCGAATGAGGTTGAAGATGCGATTATTCGTTTAGCACAAATGGCTCGAGCAGCTGGAATCCATATGATTTTGGCAACGCAACGTCCAT
The DNA here is from genome assembly GCF_056782115.1 of Dellaglioa sp. CoH-56-MRSF-14. The sequence goes on from NZ_JBXAYB010000007.1 coordinate 9,059, forward strand.
CTGTTGATGTTATCACAGGATTGATTAAAGCTAACGTACCATCACGTATGGCTTTCGCTGTTTCCAGTGGGATTGACTCGAGAACAATTATTGATAGTAATGGTGCTGAAAAGCTTTTAGGTCGTGGGGATATGTTATTCCTACCAATGGGGCTAAATAAACCCATTCGTGTACAAGATGCTTACATTTCAGATAAAGATGTTGAAAGTGTTATTTCGTTTATTAAAAATCAGCAAGAACCACAATACGATGAAACGATGATTGTGACTGATGAAGAAACAGCTAACTCAGGATCAGCGTCTGATTCAGAAGACGAATTATTTGGGGACGCTGTTAAATTAGTGACTCATGAACAATCTTGCAGTGTATCCATGTTACAGAGACGTTTTAGGATTGGCTACAATCGAGCTGCTAGAATTGTTGATGAAATGGAAGCAAAAGGAATCGTTGGACCGCCAGAGGGAAGTAAGCCGCGCAAAGTGTTGATAAATGAAGAAACTGATGGTCCTAATTAGGGCTTTCAGTTTTTTTGTTTAGCCTAAACAGATTACGAAACAATTAAATTTGTGTTTCACTAGTCTTTCAATTATCATGGTAAAAGAACATCCGATTTAAAAGGAGGCACATTTTCGTGCGTAAACAATTAGAAACAGGTGTCAACTTAACTGTTATTGAAAATAGTCAATTTAAAACGAATAGAATCGTTATTAATTTTATAGCACCTTTAACCGGAAAAGAATCTGCAGAACGTATGCTATTAGCTAACTTATTAGAAATTAGTAGTGCAGAATATCCATCTCAACAAAAATTAGCCGAAAAATTATCAGAACTTTATGGTGCAAGTTTTGGTATCACTGTTAGTAAAAAAGGAAACTTTCACTTAATAAGTTTAATTTTAAACGGTGTAAACGATAAATTCTTAGAACATAAAACAGAAAGTTTAAAAAAAATATTTGCTTTTATCAAAGAAATTATTTTCAATCCGAATGTGACTGATGGCCATTTTGACGAAGAAACATTTAAACGCCAAAAGGAAAATTTGATGATGTCTATCAGAAGTATTAGTGATGATAAACAATCGTACGCAGGATTAGAATTACAGAAACTTTACTTTCAAAACGATCAAGCTATTCCTAGCTATGGGACTGTAGAAGATATTGAAAAGATAACTGCAACTAGCTTATTTGATTACTACAAACAAATGCTTACAACTAATCGAGTAGACATTTTCGTCCTTGGTGAATTAGATGAATCAGAAACTGAAACTATTGTTAAAACGTTGCCTTTTAAACCTCGAGATTTTAAAATGATACCTATATTCTATGATCAAGCTATTAAAGAAGTTGTGACTAAAACAGAAACGCAAGCAGTGACTCAGGGTAAATTAAATCTGGCATATCAGTTACCAGTTTATTACAGAGAAAATGGGTACTATGCGGGTCTTATTTTCAATGGCGTTTTTGGCGGTTCACCACTAGCTAAGTTATTTGTAAATGTTCGTGAGAAAGCTAGTTTGGCTTATTATGCAAGTAGCTCGTTAGATACATTTAGAGGTATTTTAACTGTACAAACAGGCATTGAACCACAAAATAAAGATAAAGTTATCGAAATTGTTCAACAACAATTAGATGATATTATCGCAGGTGACATTAGTGATGAACTATTAAATAAAACAAAAATGACAATGATTAACCAATATCAAAGTAGTCTTGACTCACAAATGGCGTTAATTAATCAATCGATGATTGATCAATTAACAAGCACAGAAGTTAGTGCAACAGAGTGGATAGACGGCATTAATAGCGTGGATAAAGCTGCCGTTCAAGCTATCGCTCGTAATGTTAAATTACAAGCAATCTTCTTTTTGAATGGGGAAATTAATTAATGAAAACATTAGAATACCCGCAGTTTGACGAAATATTATATACAGAAACTTTGGAAAATGGCTTGAAAGTAAATATATTACCTCGTAAAGGTTTTCATAAAACTTATGGTATATTCACAACAAATTATGGCTCAGTTGATAGTGTATTTGTACCAATTGGTGAAGAAGATGTTGTTCATGTACCGGATGGTATCGCCCATTTTTTAGAACATAAAATGTTTGAAAAAGCAGATCATGATGCGTTTGATTTATTTGGAGAATATGGTGCTAGTGCAAATGCTTTCACAAGCTTTACACGAACGAGCTACTTATTTTCAAGCTCTAATCATGTTCCTGAAAACATTGAAACATTACTAGATTTTGTGCAAGATCCGTATTTTACACCTGAAACAGTTGAAAAAGAAAAGGGAATTATTGGACAGGAAATTCAAATGTATGACGACGATCCTAATTGGCGTTTATACTTTGGTATTTTAGGTAACCTTTACCCAAATCACCCGGTTAGCAGTGATATCGCTGGAACAATTGAATCAATCGATAAAATTACGGCAGATGATTTATATAAGTGCTATGAAACATTTTATCATCCAAGTAATATGAATTTATTTATTGTAGGAAATGTTGATCCAGAAGAAACTTTAGATTTAATTAAAAATAATCAAAATCATAAAAAGTTTCCAGAAGCAGCAGAAACAATTAAACGATTAATTCCAGAAACTCAAGTAGACGGTTCAGACATCATGCCATATCGTGCAACTGAGATGGCCATTCAACGTGCTAAAACAATTGTTGGTATAAAAGGATTAGATAATGTTCCAGAAGGCCGTAACGGCTTGAAATACAAAGAGACAATCCATATGCTTCTTTATCTTTTGTTTGGTGACACGGCCCCTCAATATATGAAATTATATGATGAAGGGACGTTAGATGATTCCTTTGGCTATGAATTTGAAATTGAACGTGGCTTCCATTTTGCAAGTATTAGTGGTGATACTGATGACCCTCAAAAGTTATCGGATGCCATTATTCATATTTTAGAGAATGCGTCAGAGTACCTTTCAGGGGCTGAGGCCCAGTTTGAATTGGCTAAACGTGAAATGTTAGGTCAATCCATTCAATCGATGAACTCACTTGAGAGCATTGCAAATCAGTATGATGGTGATTTGTTTGATGATGCCACTGTTTTTGATAGGGCACCAATTATTGAAAATATGACATTAGATCAAGTTCGCCAAGGAGCTAAAGATTTTATTCGTTCTGAAGCAATTAGTGTCTACCAAATTATGGCTAAAGAGGATGATTAAATGAGTTGGGCAGTTATCTTTGGAGCGTCTGGTGATATTGGTCAAATGATTGCAAGACAATTGGCAGATATTGGTTGGTCGCTAACAATGCATTATTATCAAAATGATGAAGCAATTATGGGATTAACACAAGAGTTGAGGGGAAAATATCCAAAACAAGATTTTTTGCCGTTACAATTTGATATGACAGCGACTAATGTTGATCCAGTGATATCCCAACTATTTGCCGTAGATGCTGTAATATTTGCTGAAGGAACAACTTCTTACCATTTATTCAATGAAGCCCCAATGTCTGATTTAGATAAAATGATGAAGATGCAAGTTCAAACACCATTGGCATTAATTCAGAAATTGGAACCAAAGTTAGCCCAAAATCATTTTGGCCGAATTATATTTATTGGGTCAATTTATGGAGGCGTTGGTAGCCCAATGGAAGTACTGTACAGTACTGTAAAAGGTGCGTTATCGTCCTTTGCCAATGCTTATAGTAAAGAAGTTGCCTCGTTAGGTATTACGGTTAACGTGGTGGCACCAGGCGCAGTTGATACAAAAATGAATCAACAATTTTCGAAAGATGCAAAGAAAGATATCTCAAGTGAAATTCCAATGGGACGTTTCGCACATCCCGAAGAAATTGGATTTTGGGTAAAACAATTATTAGCCAAAGAGGCAGGGTACCTCACCGGTCAAACGATTTATGTTTCAGGCGGATGGTTGAAATAAAATAATAAAATTTTAACAAATTGGACATGACGATTATGTTATACTGATTGTTAGAAGATTAACTATTAAACTAAGTGGAGAATTAGACATGAGTGAAATTGGAAAAACATTACAAGAAGCGAGAATAAATAAAGGATATACGTTAGATGATTTACAACAAATGACGAAAATTCAAAAACGTTATTTGATTGCAATTGAAGATGAAAAATTTTCTGATTTACCAGGAGATTTTTACGTTCGAGCATTTGTTAAACAATATGCAGAGACGGTTGATTTGGATGGGGATAAATTATTAAAAGAATTCAATGAAACACTTCCAGATACACAAGAAACAGTCGTTGCAAAGGAACAAGTATCACGTTCTGAAAAGTCTGCTAAACTACCAAAAGACGGTAATTTTGATAAGTTTATGTCGTACTTGCCAACAATTATTATTGTTGTGATTGTCTTAGGGATTTTGGGTACAATTTATGGTGTGACATTGAATAGTAAAGATACAGATACTCAAATTGAAAGTTCAAGTTCTAAAGTATCTGTTTCAACTGACTCAAAAACTAAAACTTCTAGTTCTGAATCAGTAAAGGCTAGTTCTTCATCTGATAAGAAAACGCAAAAATTAACATATGTTTCAGATGCGGGAACAAACACTGTTTACACAATGGAAAATGCACCAACAACTTCTAAAGTTAAATTAGTAGCTTCTGGTAGTGCTGCTTGGAGCTCAATTACGGCTGATGGCACACAACTATGGCAAGCAACACTTGTCTCAGATGCAACGGATACTGTTACAATCCCAGCCGGTACAAAGTCATTTGTCTTTAGCTTTGGTAATGCACCAGCTATGAGTATCACGATTAACGGTAAAAAATTTAATTTTATGAAAACAAATGCAACTCTACAAGTTAGAACAGTTACTGTAAATATTAAATAAGCCAGAATTGTCAACAACGGATACTATGTTGTTGGCAATTTTTGAAAAAGGGGATCATTATGAATTTACCAAATAAATTAACGGTTGTGCGGATTATTTTAATTCCAATCTTCATGCTTGTATTGTTATTACCAATTGATTGGGGAATGGTTACTTGGGTTGGTACACAGATTCAGGTGACACATCTAATTGGTGCAATTATTTTTGCAGCTGCCTCATTAACAGATTTTTTAGATGGTCAAATTGCACGTCGCCAACATTTAGTTTCTAATTTTGGCAAATTTGCAGACCCATTGGCAGATAAAATGCTTGTAATGACTGCATTTGTTATCCTTGTTTCATTTAACCAAGTACCTGCATGGGTAGCTGCAATTATTGTTTGTCGCGAACTTGCGGTAACAGGATTACGATTGATTATTGTTGAAAATGATGGGGAAGTTATGGCTGCAGCTATGCCAGGCAAAATTAAGACAACAACCCAAATGATAGCTATTATTTTATTGTTTTTAAATAATGTGTTATTTGCAGCAATTAATGTACCTATGGCTGCCATTTTTCTTTATATTTGTTTATTCTTTACTGTTTATTCAGGTATTGATTACTTTGTTCAAAATAGAGCTATTTTCTCAGATTCATTTGAAAAATAAAAATATTTAGACTAAAACATTTAACCGTTTTAGTCTTTTTTAATTAAATTAGGAGGCAACATCATGCATGCAGAAATAATTGCGGTTGGTACAGAAATATTATTAGGACAAATTGTAAATACGAACAGTGCTTTCTTAGCTGAAAAATTAGCTGATTTAGGTGTAAATGTATTTTATCAGACAGTTGTAGGGGATAATGAAGAACGAATGTTAGAGGCAATTGAACTGGCTTCAAAACGAAATGATTTGGTTATCCTTTCTGGTGGCTTAGGACCAACAGAAGACGATTTAACGAAGCAGATGGTCGCCAAATTTTTAAATGAGAAGTTAGTTGAAAATAAGGACGCCATGTTAAAAATAGAAGATCATTTTACACAAACGGGTCGTCAAATGACTGAAAACAACAAATTACAAGCTTTGTATATAGAAGGATCAAAACCAATTAAAAATCATGCTGGAATGGCTGTTGGTGATTTTTACAAAGGTGATTCGTGTGATTTCTTATTATTACCTGGACCACCTAAGGAATTGAAAACAATGTTTAATAAGGAAGTTGAACAGCTATTAAAAGAAGAATATAACTTAAATAGTCATCTTGAATCAAAAGTTTTACGTTTTTATGGCATTGGTGAATCTAAATTGGTGACTGAATTAAAAGAGATAATTGATTCACAAACTAATCCTACTATTGCACCATACGCCAAGACAAATGAGGTCACTTTGCGAATTACGGCAAGTCCTACAGACAAAAAATCAGCTGTAGAATTAATTAACGAAATGGAGATTTATGTACTTTCCAAAGTTGGTGATTATTTCTATGGCTATGGGGATGACAATTCGTTACAAAATATTGTTGTAACTAAATTAATTGAAAAAAACTTATCTATTTCTGCAGCCGAAAGTTTAACAGCTGGATTATTTCAAAGTACATTAGCAGAAATACCAGGTGTCTCAAAAATTTATGATGGTGGATTTATAACATATGCTAATACAGCCAAATCTGATATTTTAGGTATTTCGACTGAAGATATTAAAAAATATGGTGTTGTTAGTGAAGAAACCGCTAAACAAATGGCCCAACAAACACAAAATAAAATGAAAACAAATATTGCTATTTCATTTACTGGTGTTGCAGGTCCAGATGAGCTTGAAAATCAGAAAGCTGGAACGGTTTGGATTGGATTAGCAATTAAAAATAGTCCCGTTATTGCAAAACAATTTCATTTTGCTGGAAATAGAGAAACAATTAGACAAAGAAGTGTTCTAAGTGGACTTAAATGGATATTTGATGAAATTAATGAGTAAATAATTAAATTTGGCAATGGATTGTTGTTGACAGCGGGGGGCAATTAACCGTAAAATACTAAAGTGTATATGAACAAAATAAAAAACATCTAAAAATTTATGATTAGTTAAATTAATCATTATTTGATGATGCGGAGGTGGACTTTTATGGGATCTATAACAACCGTATTAATCCTCGCTATCATCGCTATTATTGCTTTAGTTGTTGGAATTTTTATTGGAATTGCATATAGAAAGTCAAATTTCGAAAAAACACTTGATGTCGCAACGCATACGGCTGAAGGTATTTTAAAAAGTGCAAAGAAAGATGCTGAGACTCAGAAAAAAGAGGCTGTTTTAGAGGCTAAAGAAGAAAGTCAAAGTTATCGTGATAAAATAGACAATGAGTTAAAGGAACGACGTTCAGAAATTCAAAAGCAAGAAAATCGAGTAATTCAACGTGAAGAAACTTTAGATCGTAAAGATGGCGCACTAGATAAACGAGAACAAACGCTTGAGAACAAAGAGAAAAAAGTAACGTCTGACCAAAAACTTGTTGACACAAAACAACAAGAAGCTACTTCACTGATTCAGGAACAACAAGAAGAACTTGAAAGAGTTGCTTCTCTAACACAAACACAAGCACAGACTATTATTATGGACGATACGAAAGAATCATTAAGTCATGAACGAGCTGTTATGATTAAGGAAAGTGATAAGCAAGCTAAATCAGAAGCTGATCGTAATGCTAAAGATTTAGTTGCTCAAGCTATTCAAAGAAGTGCAGCTGACATGGTATCTGAAACAACTGTTTCATTAGTTACCTTGCCAAATGATGAAATGAAAGGCCGTATTATTGGCCGCGAAGGACGTAACATTCGAACATTAGAGACCTTAACAGGGATTGATTTAATTATCGATGATACGCCAGAAGCAGTCGTTTTAAGTGGGTTTGATCCAATTCGTCGTGAAATTGCCAAAATGACTCTTGAAAAATTAATTCAAGATGGTCGGATTCATCCGGCACGAATCGAAGAAATGGTTGAAAAATCACGTAAAGAAATGGATGAAAAAATTCGTGAATTAGGTGAACAAACAACCTTTGATCTCGGACTTCATACAATTCATCCTGATTTAATTAAAACAATTGGTCGATTAAATTATCGTACAAGTTATGGTCAGAATGTGTTAAGCCATTCTATTGAAGTTGCCAAAATAGCAGGTGTGTTAGCCGCTGAATTGGGTGAAGATGTTACATTAGCAAAACGCGCAGGATTGTTACATGATATTGGTAAAGCAGTTGATCATGAAGTTGATGGTTCACATGTGGAAATTGGCCTTGAATTAGCTAAGAAGTATAAAGAAAATGATGTTGTCATCAACACTATAGCTTCACATCATGGTGATGTTGAAGCTAAATATACTATTGCTATTCTTGTTGCAGCGGCAGATGCTGTTTCAGCTGCAAGACCAGGCGCACGAAGTGAATCGTTAGAAAATTATATTCATAGACTTGAAAAACTTGAAGATATTACACATGAATTTAAAGGTGTACAGAAAAGTTATGCAATTCAAGCTGGTCGTGAAGTACGTGTTATTGTCACGCCAAATGAAGTTAATGATATTCAAGCAACTGTCTTAGCTCGAGATATTAAAAACAGAATTGAAGATGAACTCGAATACCCAGGACATATTAAAGTGACTGTCGTTCGAGAAACAAGAGCAATTGAGTATGCTAAATAAAAAAATGATGATTTAAGATTAATTTCTTAAATCATCATTTTTTGTCTATTAAAAAGAAAAAATGTTAAACTAGTTTTATATATAAGAAAAGAGGACAACCATGCGTTTATTATTTGTCGGAGATGTCGTTGGCGATTCAGGTCAACAAATGATTAAAGAGTATTTACCAAAATTAAAAAGAAAATTTCATCCACAGGCTACCATTGTAAATGGTGAAAATGCAACGAAGGGTAGAGGTATTAATGAATCTGTCTATAAAGCATTCCTTCAAACAGGTGCTGATGTTGTAACCATGGGTAACCATACTTGGGATAATAGAGATATTCAAGATTTTATTGGTGGTGCAAAAAAATTAATTAGACCAGCTAACTTCTCAGCAAACCAAGTACCTGGGATTGGACATACAATTATTAATATTAATCAGCAAAAATTAGCTGTGATTGATTTGCAAGGACGTGTTTTTATGTCTCCTTCAGATGATCCGTTTGCAGTTGTTCAAGATATTTTAGAAGAAGTCAAAAAAGAGACTGATTTCATTTTTATTGATTTTCATGCTGAAACAACGAGTGAAAAAGAAGCTATAGCATGGTTCTTAGATGGTCAAGTATCTGCGGTAGTAGGTACGCATACACATGTGCCTACTAATGATGCGCGTATTTTACCTAAAGGAACTGCCTTTATGTCAGATGTTGGTATGACAGGACCATACGATGGTATCTTAGGAATGAAACGTGAAAATGTAATTGGTCGCTTTTTATCGCAAATGCCAACACGATTTGAAGTGGATGAAACAGGTCGTAAAACGTTATCTGCTTGTGTGATAGATATTGATGACAAAACGGGACATGCTAAAAAGATATTCCCTGTATTAATTAATGATGACCATCCTTTTATGGATTAATTTAGAGATAGGAGGGCATCTCGACTATGCCGCAAAAAACAAAACTAACGCCAATGATGATACAATATTTTGACATTAAAGCACAGTATCCTGATGCTTTTTTGTTTTATCGTCTTGGTGATTTTTATGAACTATTTTATGATGATGCTGTTAAAGGGTCGCAATTACTCGAATTAACGTTAACAACACGTAATAAAAAAGCTGATGATCCTATTCCAATGTGTGGCGTACCGCATCATGCTGCTCAAAATTATATCGATATTTTAGTTGAAAAAGGATACAAAGTCGCAATATGTGAACAAGTTGAAGATCCTAAATTAGCTCAAGGTATGGTTAAACGTGAAGTTATTCAGCTAGTAACACCAGGAACAACGATGGATAACGGTGCGAAGGAGTCTAAAGAAAATAATTATTTAACAGCTATTATAGAAGACAACAATAGTTTTGGATTTGCTTATGTTGATTTATCAACAGGTGAATTAAAAACGAGTCGCTTAGATAATTTAGATAATTTAATTAATGAAATAATGAGTTTGAGAACTAAAGAAATTGTGATTAATGATAGTTTGTCTGATGAAACAATCGAAACATTAGAAAAATTAAATATTATGCTTTCTAAACAAGAAATTGTTGAAAATCATGCTGAATCAAGTTATGCGATTCAAGATTTAACAGATTCACTAGAAATCTCGGTTGTAACTGACTTGTTAACGTATCTTTCAGTTACGCAAAAACGAAGTTTAGATCATTTACAAAAAGCAGTTCATTATGAGCCTGATTTTTTCTTGAAAATGGATCATTATTCAAAATATAATTTAGAATTAATGCAAAATATTCGAACGGGCAAGAAGCAAGGTACTTTATTGTGGTTATTAGATGACACAAAAACAGCTATGGGTGGTCGTTTACTTAAACAGTGGATTGATAGACCGCTTATTAACTATGCTGAAATTTTAGACCGTCAAAATAAGGTTGATTTATTGATTAACCATTATTTTGAAAGAAGTACGTTACAAGAAGAGTTAGTTAAAGTTTATGATTTAGAAAGATTGGCAGGACGTGTCGCTTTTGGTAGCGTAAATGGGCGAGATTTAGTTCAACTTAAATTATCGCTTAAACAAGTTCCTAAAATTAAATATGTTTTAGACGAAATTGACGATGGTACTTTTTCTGATGTTATCAATAAATTAGATCCAGTCGATGATATTTCTAATTTAATAGAACGTGCCATTGTTGATGAACCACCTTTATCAGTGACTGATGGTCACCTATTTAAACCGGGGTATAATGATAAATTAGATATTTATCAAGATGCAATGAAAAATGGTAAACAATGGTTAGCTGAAATGGAAGCCAAAGAAAGAAATCTAACGGGGATTAAAAATCTTAAAATTGGATTTAACCGTGTTTTTGGTTATTTTATCGAAGTGACAAAATCTAATATTATTAATGTTCCAAAAGACCGTTATGAACGAAAACAGACGTTGACTAATGCTGAACGTTATATCACACCTGAACTGAAAGAACGTGAAAGTATTATTTTAGGTGCTGAGAGTAAAGCGATGGATTTAGAATATAAATTGTTTGTCGAAATTAGAGATATTGTTAAAAAATCAATTGAACGATTACAGATATTAGCTCAAGGAATTGCCACGTTAGACGTCTTACAAAGTTTCGCGGTTGTTAGTGAAGACTCACATTTTGTAAAACCACAATTATTAAAAGAAGGTCATCAATTGGATATCACAGCTGGTTGGCATCCTGTAGTTGAAAAAGTGATGGGAAAACAAAGCTATATACCAAATGATGTTAGAATGCCTGAAACACTTGATATTTTATTGATTACAGGACCTAATATGTCAGGTAAAAGTACGTATATGCGTCAATTAGCATTAACGGTTGTGATGGCTCAAATCGGTTGTTTCGTACCTGCAGAGGCGGCTAAAATGCCAATATTTGACCAAATATTTACTCGGATTGGTGCAGCAGATGATTTAATTTCAGGTCAAAGTACGTTTATGGTTGAAATGAAAGAAGCTAATCAAGCCTTAGAAAATGCGACTGAGAATAGTTTAATCTTATTTGATGAACTTGGTAGGGGAACGGCAACTTATGATGGTATGGCACTCGCACAAGCGATTATCGAGTATGTGGATAAACATGTACATGCCAAAACACTTTTTTCGACACATTATCACGAATTAACGATACTTGAAGAAACCGTTAGTTCTTTAAAAAATGTCCATGTAGGTGCTATTGAAGAAAATGGTGAATTAATTTTCTTACATAAAATTCAAGAAGGACCTGCAGATAAATCTTATGGGATTCATGTTGCTAAATTGGCGGGAATGCCAGCAGAATTGTTAAGCCGTGCAACATTAATTTTAGATGATTTAGAGCTAAAAAATAAACAATCAGATAGTAAAAAAGAATTACCAACAACCATCAATGAAGATGATACGCAGTTATCTTTATTTGTTAACGAAAACTTGTCAAAGGACCAGTTAGCAGTTGTGGATGAACTTAAAGCACTTAACTTGATGAACATGACGCCAAGAGATATTATGAACGTCTTATATGACTGGCAAGAAAAATTGAACGGATAGAACTGAAGGTGAATGAATGACAAAAATAATTGAACTGCCCACAATTTTAGCGGATCAAATAGCTGCTGGTGAAGTAGTTGAAAGACCTGCATCTGTTGTAAAAGAATTAGTTGAAAATGCGATTGATGCGCATGGCACACAAGTTGATGTAGTCGTTGAGGAAGCTGGGCTTAAATTAATTCAAGTCATTGATAATGGAGATGGCATTGAGGCATCCCAACTGCAGAATGCTTTTAAACGTCATGCCACAAGTAAGATTACTTCAAGAGAAGATTTATTTAAAATCAGTACGCTAGGATTTCGTGGCGAAGCTTTACCAAGTATTGCATCAGTTGCTAAAGTGACTTTGAATACAGCTATTGAAGGGCAACCTGGGGCTGTTATTGCTGTTAACGGTGGTGAGATAGTAGATGAAAAATCATCTGCTAGTCGTAAAGGAACAGAAATAACAGTCTCTGACTTATTTTACAATACGCCTGCACGTTTAAAATATGTAAAGTCTTTGCAAACTGAAATGTCAATTATTAGCGACATGATGAACCGATTAGCAATGAGCCATACAAATATTTCATTTTCTTTAACACATGATGGTAAAGAAGTCTTGAAAACAACTGGAAACGGCCAACTGAAACAAACTATTTCAGCTATCTATGGGGTCAAAAGTGCACGCCAAATGCTTGAATTTAAGGGTCATGATTTAGATTTTAAGATTAGCGGTTATACATCACTGCCAGAATTAACGCGTGCTGGCCGACAGTTTATATCTATTTTAATTAATGGACGTTACGTTAAAAATGTTAATTTAAATAAAGCAATCATTAAAGGATATGGATCAAAATTAATGGTTGGACGCTATCCGATTACAATTTTGAATATTCAATTAGATCCCATGCTAGTTGATGTGAATGTTCATCCAACTAAGCAGGAAGTAAGATTGAGTAAAGAACCAGAATTAACTGAACTTATAAAAAAGATTATCTATGAACGTATTGCTGAAGAAAATTTAATTCCGGAAGCATTAGAGAATTTAAGTTCTAAGAAACGTGAAAAAATAGATACGGATCAATTACAATTTGATTTGAATGAAGCCTCAAGTAAATATCAAGCTAAGCCTAAATTCTCATCAGTACAAACGGATGCAGTAACAAGTGGTGAACCTAAGATTACAATTGGCGAAAATTTAAATCATTTATCAAGGAATATTGAACCAATCTCAATTCAAGTTGCTGAACAATTGGATTCGAAACGAGTTAGCACATTTGAGACACAATATGCTAATGAAATTAATGTGGCACCATTTTCTATTGTTACGCCGGATGAAACAGGCGATGTACAGAAAGAGAATGATGAAGAAATAGCTACCACGAAAAAGAGTGAACAAAGGTTTCCTGATTTAAAATATATTGGCCAAATGCATGGAACCTATTTATTTACAGAATCGGAAGACGGGTTATATATATTAGACCAACATGCTGCACAAGAACGTATTAATTATGAGTTTTATCGTAAGCAAATTGGTGACGTTTCTAGTGACTTGCAAAATCTATTGGTACCGATTGTTCTAGAATATACAGTAAGTGAAGCTATAATTATTACTGAACATACCGATATATTGGAAAAAATCGGACTCATCCTTGAACCATTTGGACAAAATAGTTTCATTATTAGACAGCATCCAACCTGGTTTAAAGAAGGGCAAGAAGAAAGTACGATTCGAGAAATGATTGATTACTTACTCACAGATGGGAAAATAGTGATTGCTGAATTTAGAGAAAAAGCGGCGATTATGATGAGTTGCAAGAGGGCAATCAAAGCAAATCACCACCTTGATGATCGACAAGCTAAGGCATTGATAAGTGAGCTAAAAAATGTTGAAAATCCATTTAATTGTCCACATGGACGACCAGTTTTAGTTCATTTTTCTAATCAAGACATGGAACATTTCTTTAAACGAATTCAAGATTCACATCAAACCGGTCACGAAGGTTAGGCTAAGAATCAATTGTTGCCAAATATTTGGTGATAATTGATTTTTTTGTAAGAAAAGCGATAACTGTATAAATAAGTGGTCTATGGTACACTATTAAAAGCAGATTCATGTAGATTAGGAAAAGTGGGAAAATAATATGTATGAGTATTTTATGGGCCAAATAACGGCTGTAACACCTTTTTATCTTGTTTTAGAAGTTAATGGAATAGGCTATCAAATTTTTGTTGCTAACCCATTTAGGTACCAAGAAGATTCAAAAAAAGTTGTTAAAATTTTTGTTTATCAGGCTATTCGTGAAAATGATATGACGTTATTTGGTTTTTACGATTTAGATGAAAAAAAATTATTTGAAAAATTATTGAATGTTTCAGGAATCGGTCCTAAGAGTGCGCTTGCTATTTTAGCCAATGATGATCATCGTGGTTTAGTTAATGCGATTAATACAGAAGATGTTAGTTATTTAATTAAATTTCCAGGTGTTGGTAAAAAAACAGCACAACAAATCGTGCTTGATTTAAAAGGTAAATTAGATGATATTGAAGGTCAAGCAACCACAATGCCAGGACAACAATCGCTTGATTTCATTCCGGCACAAGCATCACCATTTATGAAAGAAAGTCTTGAAGCTTTATCTGCTTTAGGATATTCTCAACGTGAGATTAAGGCTATTAGTAAGAATCTAGAATCATTCGAAGCAGACTCAACGGATGCTTATCTACGAGAAGGCTTAAAATTATTAATGAAAAAATAAAAGGAGGTTGATAAAATGACAGAACAACGGATTATTTCGAATGAACCGGAAGATAATCAGGAAGAATCCATTGAAAAGTCACTTCGTCCCCAATTTTTATCACAATACATTGGTCAAGATAAGGTTAAAAATGAATTAAGTGTGTATATCCAAGCTGCTAGACAACGTGAAGAGGCACTTGATCATGTATTGTTGTATGGGCCACCTGGGTTAGGTAAAACAACACTTGCAATGGTTATTGCAAATGAAATGCAAGTGCAAATTAAAACAACTAGTGGACCAGCAATTGAAAAATCTGGAGATCTTGTGGCACTTTTAAATGAATTACAACCTGGGGATGTCTTATTTATTGATGAAATTCATCGTTTACCCAAGATGGTTGAAGAAATGTTGTATTCAGCTATGGAAGATTTTTTTGTAGATATTGTTGTTGGCCAAGGCCCAACAGCACATCCCGTTCATTTTCCACTACCTCCATTCACATTGATTGGTGCAACAACACGGGCGGGCCTTCTATCAGCACCGTTACGAGATCGATTTGGGATTGTTGAACATATGGCCTATTATAATCAATCTGATTTGCAAGAAATTGTCATTCGATCAGCAGATATTTTCAATACAAAAATTGAAGAAAGTGGCGCTCATGAGTTAGCTCGACGCTCACGTGGAACACCACGAATTGCGAATCGCCTATTAAAAAGAGTTCGTGATTTTGCAGAAGTTTCTGACCAAAGTGAAATTAACCAAGCAACGGCTGATCATGCGTTAAATCTACTTGCCGTGGATAACCGTGGATTAGATGAGACAGATCGCAAACTTTTAGAGACTATGATTGATTTCTATCAAGGTGGTCCAGTTGGTTTGAGTACGTTAGCAGCCAATATAGGGGAAGAAACAGAGACCATTGCTGAAATGGTTGAACCTTATTTAATGCAAATTGGCTTTATAAAACGCACACCAAGAGGGCGAGTTGCAACAATGGAAGCTTATGAACATTTGAATCGACCTTATGACTTTAACGAGAATAAATAGAGAAGGATGACGATATTTTGACTAAACAACTAAGTACTGAAGATTTCGATTATGAATTGCCTCAAGAATTAATTGCGCAAACACCCTTAGAAGAACGTGATGCATCTCGGATGTTAATCTTGGATCATGAGACAGGTAAAATCAAGGATGATTATTTCTATAATGTAATTGACCAATTAAATGCTGGGGACGCTCTTGTAATGAACGATTCGCGGGTGATGCCTGCTAGAATTCATGGAATTAGACCTGATACTGGTGGCCACATCGAAGTGTTGCTATTGAACAATACTGATGGTGATAACTGGGAAACATTAGTAAAACCTGCTAAAAAAATGAAGGTTGGTTCTGTGATTAGTTTTGGTGATGGCCGCTTAACGGCAACGATCATTGAAGAGCTAGAACATGGTGGCCGCATGATTCGTTTTGAATATGAGGGTATATTTATGGAAATTCTGAATGAACTTGGCGAAATGCCGCTACCTCCTTATATTAAAGAAACGCTTGAAGATCAAGAAATGTACCAAACGGTTTATTCAAAGGAAGTTGGATCGGCAGCAGCACCTACAGCTGGTTTACATTTTACAAATGAATTATTAGAAAAGATTGAAGCTAAAGGTGTTCATCTTGTTTATTTAACGCTACATGTTGGATTAGGGACATTTAGACCTGTTAGTGAAACGAATATTGCAGACCATAAAATGCATAGTGAATTTTATCGTTTAACTGAGGATGCAGCTCAACAATTAAATGATGTTCGTAAATCAGGTGGTAAAATTATTGCGACAGGAACAACTACAATTCGGACACTTGAAACAATTGGCTCAAAATTTAAGGGCGCTATTCAAGCTGACAGTGGTTGGACGGAAATTTTCATTAAACCAGGATATGAATTTAAGGTTGTTGAAGGATTTATAACTAATTTTCATTTACCAAAATCAACATTAGTAATGTTGGTTGCAGCATTTACAGGAAGAGAAAATATTTTAAACGCATATAAACATGCAGTTGATTCTAAATATCGATTCTTTAGCTTCGGCGATGCAATGTATATTAAATAGGATGGAGAATTAATAATGGTAGAGCCCGCAATTAAGTATCGGTTAATCAAAAAAGACAAACGGACAGGTGCCAGACTTGGTGAAATTATTACACCTCACGGAACTTTCCCAACGCCAATGTTTATGCCCGTAGGTACACTAGCATCTGTTAAATCAATGGCACCTGAAGAATTAGACGAACTTGGTGCTAATATTATCTTATCAAACACCTATCATTTATGGTTACGCCCCGGTGAAGATGTCGTACAAGAAGCTGGTGGGTTACATAAATTTATGAATTGGGATAAAGGTATTTTGACTGATTCGGGTGGCTTTCAAGTATTTTCATTAGCAAAGATGCGTGATATTACTGAGGAAGGCGTCAAATTTAGAAGTCATCTAAATGGAGAAAAATTATTCTTATCACCAGAAAAAGCGATCCACATAGAAAATGCTTTAGGTGCGGATATTATGATGAGTTTTGATGAATGTCCACCATTTTCTGAAAGTTATGACTATATTAGCAAATCAGTTGATCGGACAAGCCGCTGGGCTGAAAGAGGACTTGAAGCTCATTTGAATCCGAAAGAACAGGCTTTATTTGGAATTGTTCAAGGTGGCGGTCATCGAAATTTGAGAGAACGAAGTGCGCGTGATTTAGTTTCAATGGACTTTCCTGGTTATTCAATAGGTGGGTTATCGGTAGGGGAATCAAAAGCTGAAATGAACCGCGTTTTAGATTTCACAACGCCATTGTTACCAGAAGACAAGCCACGGTATCTAATGGGTGTTGGTTCAGCTGACGCCTTGATTGATGGGGTGTTACGTGGAATTGATATGTTTGATTGCGTGTTACCAACACGTATTGCTAGAAATGGGACAACAATGACTTCAATGGGCCGTGTTGTTGTAAAAAATGCGAAATATGAACGAGACTTTAGACCATTAGATGAAAACTGTGATTGTTATACATGTAAGAATTATACGCGTGCTTATTTACGTCATCTGATTAAAGCAGATGAAACATTTGGTATTCGTTTAACTAGTTATCATAATTTGTATTTTTTAACACATTTAATGGCTGATGTTCGTCAAGCTATTATGGATGACAACTTATTAGAATTTCGTGAAGCATTTTTTGAACAATATGGATTTTATGATAAAAATCCTAAGAATTTTTAAATTTTTTTGAATAACTGTGGTGTTCAGTCAATAAGTTTGATACCCTTGTGTAGTAAGAAAAAAGAAATAGAGGTGACTTATTAATGCAATATAGTAGTATTTTAATGATTGTGGCTTTATTCGTCTTGATGTATTTCATGATGATTCGTCCACAAAAAAAACAACAACAAAAACAACAAGATATGATGAACCAATTAAAACCTGGGGATGCAGTAGTAACTATTGGTCGTTTACACGGCGTTATTGATAGTTTTGATGAAGAGGCAAAAACTGTTACACTTGATTGTGACGGTATTTTCTTAACATTTGAACGCTCAGCAATCGCACGTGTCCTTCCTGCCGCAGTTAAAGTAGAACCTGCAGCTGCAGTTAAGGAAGAAACAACTACTGATGCAGTTATTGAAACAAAAACTGAAGAAGATAAATTCTCTTCTGACGAAAAATAATTATTTTCAAGTATTAACTTTGTGCTAATCAGAGTTAATACTTTTTTTATTGTCTAGTTTAAGACCAACTTTCTTGTTTATTTTACTAATAAAATGTAAACTTATACTATTGATTTTACTAATAAAGAGGACTGAAACCTCAAAAATGAGAGTGGTGTGGAATAATGGAAACTCAACAAAAGGCCTTATTTATTATCTTTGGTGGAACCGGAGATTTAGCAAAGCGAAAATTGTATCCATCTCTTTTCAAACTATTTGAAAAAGGATTTTTAGATGCCAACTTTGCTGTAATTGGGACTGCAAGACGTCCTTGGACAGATGATTTTTATCAAAACGTTGTTACTGAATCTTTAGTTAATGTTAGCGATGATGCTAATAAAATTGCTGATTTCGTATCACATTTTTATTATCAATCACATGATGTGACTGATGTTGCACATTATATAACTTTAAAAAAATTAGCAGATAAACTTGATGAAAAATACCAAATTGAAGGTAACCGTATGTTCTACTTAGCAATGTCACCTCAATTTTTTGGTACGATTGCGACTCATTTAGGGTCACAAAAGTTAGTAACTAAAAATGGATTCAACCGTTTAATTATTGAAAAACCTTTTGGACGCAATTTTGAAAGTGCTAAAAAGTTAAATGATGAAATTACAAATACTTTTGATGAAGATCAAATATTTAGAATTGATCATTACCTAGGTAAGGAAATGATTCAAAATATTCCAGCAATTCGTTTTGGTAATATTATTACGCAAACATTGTGGAATAATAAGTATATAGATAATATTCAATTAACGTTGAGTGAGTCATTAGGTGTTGAAGAACGTGGCGGGTACTATGAAACGAGTGGCGCTATGCGTGATATGTTCCAAAATCACATTATGCAAGTTGTTTCATTATTAACAATGGACATGCCAAAAGAATTTGTTGCATCAGAAATTCGTAAAGAAAAATTAAAGGCTTTAAAAGCAATCCGTATCTTAAAACCTGATGAAGTTAATAAAAACTTTGTTCGTGGACAATATGGTGCAAATGAGGCAGGAACCGAAAAGGCTTATCGTGAGGAAAAACAGATTTCACCTGATTCAATGATTGAAACATTTATTGCTGGTCGTTTAATGATTGACAATGATCGTTGGGCTGGTGTGCCAGTTTATGTTCGCAGTGGTAAACGTCTTGTCGAGAAAAATACTGAAATCAATATTGTTTTTAAAAATGTTGAAAAAAATATTTTTGGAACAAGTGCTGAACATGAACATTTAGGTAAAGATGTATTAACAATTACAGTTGAACCTGATGAACGATTTAGATTGACGATTAATACTAAAGAAATTGGGCAAGGCTTTAACACGAATAAAACGAATTTAGATTATGTTAATTCACCTGAAACAAAAGCTAAAACACCAGAAGCATACGAAAAGTTAATTTTGGATGCGTTAGATGGAAATGCAATTAATTTTGCTCATTGGAATGAAGTTGCTAAGGCATGGAATGTAGCCGATGTGATTTTAGAGACATGGCATAACGATAATGATGATAAAACGTTATTCCCTAACTATTTAAGTGGATCGATGGGTCCAACGGCTTCAGATAAATTATTAACGGATGATGGTAATTACTGGATATACGATCCTAAAAAGTAAAAAACGTTAATCCTTCGGTATTAATTGAAGTAACTCTTGCATGATAATTTTAATTATTTAGGGAAATATTATTTTAATAGACAAAATATCAGAAGTATTATAGTACGAAAGCGATTATAAAAGTATAAATTTATAAGGAGAGTAATGATGAATAAAATTATTATAGATGAAGATTTTTGGAACATCTTTCCAGATGCACAAATTAATATTATGCTTTTAAAAGATATAGATAATCATCCTAAAGAAAATCAAACCGATTTTTATGATAACATGCTTGAACAAGCTGGGGATAAAGCTCAAAAATATTTAACAAATGAATCATTCAAAGACAATTTAGTCGTGGCTAATTGGCGTGAAGCATACCAAAATTTTAAGAAGAAAAAAGGTGCTCGTTCATCAATTGAAGCTTTACTTAAACGAGTTGATCAGGGTAAAGGTGTGGGTTCAATAAATCCGCTTGTTGACCTGTACAATAGTATTTCATTAGAGTATGGTGTACCTGTTGGTGGTGAAGATACAGATGCTATCAAAGGAGATCTTCATTTAGGTGTTGCTAAAGGTGGAGAAGCTTTTTATCCTTTAGGTGATGATAAAAATGAACCAGCTCTGCTTGGTGAAGTTTTATATTATGATGATGATGGAGCAGTTTGCAGATGCTTAAATTGGCGAGATGGTAAAAGAACAATGTTAACAGATGATACAAAAAATGCTGTTATGGTAATGGAATCTGTCAATAAAGAACAGAATGAAATTATTGATGAGGCAATGTTACAATTACAAAAGTCTATTAAAGATAATCTTAATGTAGAAGGTAAAATTTTTAAATTAAATAAGGATAATTCTGTTATAGGTGAATAATATGAAGTACCTCATAATTGTTAAACATAAGTTTAACGATAATGAGGTATTTTTATATCTTAATGGACAATAAAGAGCAATTAATTTGAAAAGGAACGTGCGTTCGTGTAAAATTGCATGAAAAGGATGTGGGACTAATGGCTGAATTAAATGGTATTACAATAGACGATAATTTATTAAAAAGAAAAATTATCCATGTCGATATGGATGCTTTTTATGCGTCAATTGAAGAGCGTGAACATCCTGAATTTATTGGACAACCATTAGTTATTGCCCAGGATCCTAGAAAAAATGGTGGTCGTGGTGTTGTTGCTACAGCAAATTATGAGGCAAGAAAATTAGGTATCCATTCTGCTATGGCAGCCCAAGAAGCTTATGAAATTTGTCCTAAAGCTATTTTTAAATCGCCTGATTTCACACTATATAAAGAAGTTTCAAGACAGCTTCATGAAATATTTCATGAATATACAGAAATGATTGAGCCAATTGCATTTGATGAAGCCTATCTTGATATTACACAGAATAAAAAAGAAATTAAAAGTGCTATTCAAGCAGCGCACATGATTCAAAGA
Source organism: Dellaglioa sp. CoH-56-MRSF-14 (assembly GCF_056782115.1). Next base: position 30,603 of record NZ_JBXAYB010000007.1, read on the forward strand.
GAAATCTATCAAAAATTACATTTAACCTGTTCAACGGGTGTTTCTTATAATAAATTTTTAGCAAAACTAGCGTCCGATTACAATAAACCAGCTGGAATGACATTAATTCTGCCAGAAGATGTCATTCCTTTTTTATCTGAATTGCCAATTGGTAAATTTAGAGGCGTTGGAAAAAAAACAGAACCAAAAATGATTAATCAAGGTATCCTTACTGGAAAAGAATTATTAGAAAAATCTGAAGTTGAATTAATTCAACAATTTGGTAAATTAGGGTACTTCTTATATAAACGAGTACGAGGTGTTGATGATCGTCCAGTCGAGTGGCAAAGAGAGAGAAAATCGATTGGTAGCGAGCGAACATACGGGAAGTTATTGATGACAACGGATGAAGTTGAAACACAACTTAGGTATATTGCACATTTAGTTTCAGAAACGTTGAGTAAACAACAAAAACATGGGAAAACGTTAGTCATTAAAGTTCGCTATCAGGATTTTACGACGCTAACAAAAAGATTAACATTGGAAGAATTTATTCGTAATGATGCAGCAACTATTTATTTTTATGGACGACAGATTTTTGACGATATATTGGGTGCAGAAAAGGGAATTAGGTTACTTGGATTAACGATGACAAATTTAGCACCAATTGGTTTTGAAAATATGAAACTACCATTATTTGGGAAAAAAGACACAAAACAGCCTTTGTAATTGGCCTCAATAACCGTTATACTTAAGAGCAACTTTGGAAACGAAAGAAGACTAAACATGAAAATTACATGGCTTGGACAATCTAGTATTCAAATTGTTACTGACGATAAGTTGACGATCTTAATTGATCCATTCATTAAAGATAATCCGTTAGTTAAAACGACTATTGACGAATTAAATCCAGATTATATTTTAGTGACGCATGCACACTACGATCATGTGGGTGATACAATTGAGTTAGCAAAAAAATCAGGGGCTAAAGTCGTTACAATCAATGAACTAGCTAATTATTTTGAAGATGAGGGTTTAATTGTTGAGCCTTTAAATTTTGGTGGTCAGCTTAAATTACCTTTCGGTTCAGTAAAACTTATTCCCGCGTGGCATACTGCTGCCTTGGTAATTGATGGTACAGCGAGAACATTAGGTGTAGCTGCAGGGTTTGAATTGCATATTGATGGGAAAGTCTTGTATCATGCAGGAGATACGGCTTTATTTTCAGATATGAAGTTAGTTAATCATATGGAACCTGTTGATTTAGCATTTTTACCGATTGGTGATACTTATACAATGGGTTTAGAAGATGCTGCAATTGCAGCTGAATTTGTACAGGCAAAAAAGGTTGTTCCAATTCATTACAATACGTTTACCAAAATTGAACAAAATCCAGTTGAATTTGTTCAATTATTGAATGATGGTGTGGGGATTATTCCCGAGATTGATATTCCATTTGAGTTCTAAGAAGGAGTCATTTAAGTGAAAATTGAGTTAGAAATTTTAAAAAAAATTAAACAATTTGATACGATTATTATTCATCGTCATCAAAGTCCAGACCCTGATGCAATTGGATCTCAATCGGGGTTAGCAGCAATTATTCGTGCTAGTTTTCCTGACAAAAAGGTTTATCAAGTTGGTGCGCCCTCAGCTGGATTAGTATGGATTAGTGACCAAGATGAAATTTCTGATGAGACGTATAATAATGCACTCGTCATCGTGATTGATACGGCTAATCGTCCAAGAGTTGAAGATGATCGATATACAAGTGGTGCCTACCTAATTAAATTGGATCATCATCCCAATGAAGACGTTTATGGTGATTTAGTTTGGGTGAAAACAAATGCATCAAGTAGTTCTGAATTAGTTATGGATTTAGTTGATGGCGTTGGTGGAGAACTTGTAGTTACTGATGATGCGGCTAGGATGTTATACGCCGGAATTGTTGGCGATACAGGTCGATTCATGTATTCAGCAACAACTGCACATACGATGCAAGTGGTTGCTGAATTAATGACTTATCATTTTTCAACTACTAAAATAAACCAAAAAATGGACAATATTACCGCAGGTGTCGCTAAGTTATCAGGATATGTATATGATAATTTAGTTATTACAGAACATAAAGCAGCATATGTCATATTGACACATGACTATCTAGATTCAATAGAGTTGGGCGATGCTGGTTCATCTCAAATTGTACCTTTACCAGGTAAAATTATTGAAGTTCAATGTTGGGCAATTTTTGTGCAGCAAAAGGATGGTAGCTATCGCGTTCGATTACGATCAAAAGGTCCTGTAATCAATCAGTTAGCAAAAGAGCATGATGGTGGTGGACATCCCATGGCCAGTGGTGCAAGAGCTAAAGACCAAGCAGAGTACGAAGAAATAGTTAAATCACTTGATGATTTAGCTAAGACATATACGGGAGAATAAAATGCCAGAAAATTTTAAAAATTTTGGATTGAAATCGTATCTTTTAAAAGCGATTGAAGCAATTCATTTTAATGTACCAACAGAAGTTCAACAACGCTTAATACCAGTTGTTTTAAAGGGTAAAAGCGTTGTAGGTCAATCACAAACGGGTAGTGGTAAAACACATACTTTCCTATTACCAATCTTTAATCAACTTGATCCTTCAAATAATACGGTTCAAGCAGTTATTACGACACCAAGTCGTGAACTTGCTTACCAAATTTATGAAGCTGCTAAGCAATTGGCAGAATTTAGTCCCGAACCTATTCATATTCAAAATTATGTTGGTGGGACAGATAAACAGCGTCAAATCGATAAATTAAGTAGAAGACAACCACAAATTGTCATTGGGACACCTGGACGTATTGCTGATTTAATGAGCAGTAACGCTTTAGATATTCATAATGCATCAACTTTAGTTGTAGATGAAGCAGATATGACACTTGATTTAGGGTTTTTGAAAGAAACTGATCAAATTGCATCTGCATTACCTTCTGATCTTCAAATGATGGTGTTTTCAGCAACTATTCCACAAAAATTACAACCATTTTTAAAGAAATACATGAAGAACCCAGTAGTTGAAGAAATTGCAGCTAAATCAGTTATTAGTGATACGATTGAAAACTGGATTATTCCAACGAAGGGTCATGATCGTAATGAAGTTATTTATCAATTAATTACGATGGGACAACCATATATCGCACTTATTTTTGCAAATACAAAAACACGTGTTGATGAAATTGTTGAGTATTTACGTGGTAAGAATTTAAAAGTTGCTAAAATTCATGGTGATGTGCCAGCTCGTGAACGAAAACGTGTCATGAAAGAAGTTCAAAATTTAGATTTTCAATATGTTGTCGCAACTGATTTGGCAGCGCGTGGAATTGATATTGAGGGTGTTTCACATGTCATCAATGATGATATTCCAAATGATTTAGAATTCTTCATTCATCGTGTTGGACGTACTGGTCGTAACGGTTTGAGTGGTATTGCGATGACGTTATATGAACCAAATGAAGAAAATAAAATTGCTGAGTTAGAAGCAATGGGGATTAAATTTGCACCTAAAGATATTAAAAAAGGTGAAATCGTTGATTCTTATGATCGTAATCGCCGTGAAAATCGTAAACAAACCAAAGATCCTTTAGCTCCAGTAATCAAAGGAATGGTTAAAAAAGAGAAGAAAAAACGTAAACCTGGATATAAGAAAAAGATTCAAAAAGCAATTAAACGTAAAGATCAAATGGATCGTCGCGTTAACAGAAAACAAAATCGTAAAGAGTCGTAAGCTTAATTTGACAATTTGAGTCGATTTCAATATAATTTTTATTAGAAACAGGGATAAATTTAAATAGCCTAACAGAAACATTTCATTTGCTGAGAGAAATGATTATTTAAAAAAGCTGCCTTGTGTTAAGTATTAATAGAATGACGTCCACTCAACGTTATCGAGTTTAAGAGGTAAACGACTAAAACATCGTTGCAAGTAAGGTGGTACCGCGCTATAAGCGTCCTTACTCGCAGCGGTGTTTTTTGCTTAAAAATAGAAGGGAAGTCACACTTATGAAAAAAATGACAAGTACTGAAATACGCCAAATGTATTTAGATTTCTTTAAAGAAAAAGGCCATACAATTGAACCTAGTGCCTCATTACTACCTGTGGATGATCCCACATTACTGTGGATTAATTCCGGTGTTGCAACTTTAAAAAAATATTTTGATGGATCAGTTGTACCAGAAAATCCTAGAATTACGAATGCCCAAAAAAGTATTCGTACGAATGATATCGAGAATGTTGGTAAGACAGCACGTCATCATACGTTATTCGAAATGTTGGGTAATTTCTCAATTGGGGATTATTTTAAACCAGAAGCAATTAATTGGGCTTGGGAATTATTAACAAGTGAAAAATGGTTCGCATTTGATGCTGAAAAACTATACGTTACTGTTTACCCAAAAGATTTGGAAGCAAAACGTATCTGGTTAGAAGAAGTTAAGTTACCAAAGGATCATCTAGTAGAAGTAGAAGATAACTTTTGGGATATTGGACAAGGACCTAGTGGACCTGATACAGAAATTTTTTATGATCGTGGACAAAGTTTTAATAACTTAGCTGAGGATGATGACGAAAATTATCCTGGTGGCGAAAATGAACGTTATCTAGAAGTTTGGAATATCGTGTTCTCTGAATTTAATCACACACCTGAAAATAACTATGAACCACTACCTCATCAAAATATTGATACGGGGATGGGTTTAGAACGTGTTGTTTCGATTTTCCAAAATGCAAAAACTAATTTTGAAACAGATTTATTCTTACCCTTAATTGATGCAACTGAAAAAATGAGTAATAATAAAAAATATGATGATAATGCCCAAGATGATATTTCATTTAAGGTTATTGCAGATCATGCGCGTGCAATTTCATTTGCCATTGGTGATGGCGCTTTACCTTCTAATGAAGGACGTGGCTATGTTATTCGTCGATTAATTCGTCGTGCAGTGATGCATGGACAAAAATTAGGGATAGAAGGATCATTTTTAACGCAACTTGTACCTGTTGTTGGTAATATTATGAAGGATTATTATCCGGAAGTTTTAGAACAATCAGAGTATATTTCTAAAATTGTTCGTTCTGAAGAAGAACGATTTAATGAAACATTAAAAGATGGATTACAGTTATTAAATAATCTTATTTTAACGACTAAAAAAGAAAATAAAGTAGAGCTAACTGGTGCTGGTGTCTTTAAATTGTACGATACTTATGGTTTTCCATTTGAATTAACGAAAGAATATGCCGAAGATGAAGGATTATCTGTAGATCAAGTAGGGTTTAACGCTGAAATGCAACAGCAGAAGGATCGTGCTCGTGCTGCACGTAGTAATGCTAAATCAATGGGTGTTCAAAATGGGATGTTAACAGATATTAAAACAATTAGTGAATATGTTGGTTATACACAAGCTAATGTGGATGACGCCAAAGTGGTTGATTTAATTGTGGATAACGAGTTAGTAGATAACATAAAACCAGGTGATAACGCTCAAGTTATTTTTTCAAAAACACCATTTTACGCTGAAATGGGTGGACAAGTTGCTGATAAAGGAACTATCAAAGATACAGAAGGCAATGTTATTGCTGAAGTTGAAGAAGTTCAACATGCACCTAATGGACAAAATTTACACGCCATTAAAGTTCTTGCAGCAATGAAAAAAGACCAATTAGTGACACTAGAAATTAATCAAGATTTCCATAAAAAAGTTGAAAAAAATCATACGGCGACACATTTACTTGATCAAGCATTGCGAGATGTTCTGGGCGAACATACACATCAAGCTGGGTCATTAGTCGAACCCACTTATCTACGGTTTGATTTTACAAATATTGGTTCCGTTTCAGAGAAACAGTTAAAACAAGTTGAAAAGATTGTTAACGATAAGATTTGGGCTGAGTTAGCTGTTGAAACTGTTGAAACAGATATTGATTCTGCTAAAAATATGGGTGCCATTGCTTTATTCTCAGAAAAATATGGAAAAATTGTGCGGGTTGTGAAAATTGGCGATTATTCAATTGAATTCTGTGGTGGTACGCACGTTTCAAATACGAGTGAAATCGGCTTATTTAAAATTATTTCTGAATCAGGTGTTGGTGCCGGCGTTCGTCGTATTGAAGCAGTAACTTCTAAAGAAGCTTTTGATTTCTTAAACGGACGTAACGAACTCTTAGAAACAGTAGCACAACAAGTAAAAGTAAATAAAGTCGTAGAAGTTTCAAATAAAATTGAACAATTACAAAGTGCATTAAAAGTAAGTGAACAACAAATTCAAGCATTTGAAGATAAAATTGCTAGCCAACAAGCTGGGGATGTTTTCAAAAATAAACAAGAAATTAATGGTAAAACGTTAATTGCAGCAAAAGTTTCAGTTTCAGGGATGTCTCAATTACGTCAATTGGCTGACCAATGGAAAACCCAAGAATTATCAGATGTTTTGGCTATTGGAACAACAAGTGATGACGGTAAAGTTAATTTAATTACGGCAGTTAGTGCTGATGGCATTAAATCAGGATTAAAAGCGGGCGATTTAATTAAGACGATTGCGCCACTTGTTGGCGGTGGTGGCGGTGGCCGACCAGACTTAGCTCAAGCAGGTGGTAAAAATCCAGCAGGTTTAGCTGATGCAATCAAAGAAGCAGCAAATTGGTTAAATAATCAAACCAAATAATAATTAAAGGAGTATTTATCTAATAATAAATAGATAAATACTCTTTATTATATTACGGCTTGATTACATCAGCTTGTTTTGATTGTCGAATGGTCCTTTTTTTAGTAGAATAGAGCTAGGTTAATAAATTGATGGGGGTGCCACGTTATGAGTTCATTAGATAAAACAATGTTCTTTAATTTTGACGAAAATAATAAAAAAGATGTCCACGATACATTGGTAACTGTTTACCAATCATTAGAAGAAAAAGGGTACAACCCTATTAACCAGATTGTTGGCTATTTGTTATCGGGCGATCCTGCTTATATTCCTAGATTTAATGACGCACGTAATTTAATTAGAAAATATGAACGCGATGAAATTGTTGAAGAGTTAGTTAAAAATTACTTAAATACAGAAGAAAAGTAGGAAATTAAATGAGATTAATGGGCTTGGATATTGGTTCAAGAACGGTCGGCGTTTCAATGAGCGATTTATTAGGATGGACTGCCCAAGGCGTTGAAATTATTCGTATTAATGAAGACAGAAGTGACTTTGGTATTGAACGTGTCAAAGAATTGGTTACAGAGTATGAAGTAACTGGCTTTGTACTCGGCTTACCCAAAAATATGAACAACTCATTAGGCCCTCGTGCTGAAGCTGCGCAAAAGTACGGCGAGTTATTAGTTGAAACTTTTGGCTTGCCAATTGATTTTCAAGATGAACGGTTGACAACTGTTGAGGCAGAACGTATGCTTGTTGAACAGGCCGATACATCAAGAAAAAAAAGAAAAAAAGTTATTGATAAACTTGCTGCAAGCCTAATTTTACAGAATTATTTAGATGGTAAAGGCAAATTAACTAAAGAATAAAGTGAGGTCACAATATGAATAATGAAGAAGAAAACCAACAGATTACATTAGTAGATGATAACGGTAATGAAACACTTTTTGAAGTTCTGTTTACCTTTGAATCTGATGATTACAATAAATCATATATTATGCTTTATCCACTTGGCTCAGAAGCTGATGAAGAGGTTGAAATTCAAGCTTACTCATTTAGTCCTAATGAGAATGGTGAAGCAACTGAAAGTGATTTAGAACCAATCGAAGACGATGATGAATGGGATATGGTAGAAGAAGTATTGAATACCTTCCTTTCAGATGAAAGTATGCAATAGAAGATTATTTAAAAAGTTGAGCCAAATTGGTTTAACTTTTTTATTTTGTTTTAAATTATATATTATGGACTATGATACACATATCTCTTTTGATCAATTCGTGGTAAAATTATTTTTAAATGATTAAATGTAAGGAGGGTGTTCATTGGAAAATCAAAAGAATAGATATAAGACTAAAATCGGTAAAAAAGTGTATACAATTATTGGATCAGAATCAGACACACACATGGACGCCGTAGCAACATTGGTGAAAAATGAATTTCAATCAGTGAAGGACATGCTACCTGAAATAGATGATGAACAAGTAGCGATATTAGTAGCTATCAACGCAGTTTCAGATCAAATTAAATTACAAGAAAAATTAAATGAAATTAATGGTGAAACACAAGTAAAGGAGTAATATTATGACAGTTTCTTTAATTGTTATCTTTTTATTAATTGTGTCATTTTTTAACGGTTATAGAAAAGGATTAGTATTAACGCTTTTGAGAATTGTAGGATTTATCGCTATCTATTTATTTGCTAAAGTTTTAACAAATCCTGTTACTATTTGGTTGGGAGAACGTTTCCCTAAAATTATGGAAACTGATAAGACATCTATTACGAACCATCTTCAGACTAACTTTTATTCGATGATTGTATTTGCGGCTTTATTTGTGGTTGGCGGTATACTCATTAGAGGTATTATTAGAGTAATAAATTCTGTTACAAAATTACCAGTTATTCATCAGGTGAATTCACTAATTGGTGGGGTTCTATCGGTTATACTGATGTTTGTTTTTATTTTTATTGGGTTAATTATTTTGTCGGCTTGGCCTAATCAAAAAGTTAATGAAGCTGTTTTAGAATCGACGGTTGCTCAAAAAATACTAACAGATACGCCAACAATAGCTAAAAAGATGTTCATTACAAATACATCATCTACAGATTAAATGTTAGGAGAATTAAAGTATGAACGAAAAAGGATTAAAGACATTAGAATATCAAAAAGTTAAACAACAAATTCAAACATTTATATCTACTGAATCTGGACAAGAAGAAGTTAAGGCATTAGAGCCGATGACTAATCTCGAAAAAATCCAAAAGGATTTAGACGAAACACAAGATGCTGTGAAGATATTGCGACTCCGCGGTGGCATTCCTTTACCACAATTAGTCAACGTTAAGCCACATATGAAACGGTTAGATATGGGAGCTTCTTTGAATGGTAAAGAGCTATCTGCTGTTGGTCGTGTACTACGAACGACTAATGAGGTTAAATTATTTTTTAAAGATTTAGCAGATTCTGAAATTGAATTAACGAGATTATTTGAATGGATAGAAAAGCTTGAAAATCTACCTGAAATTAATCGTAGGTTGAATCAGTCAATTGAAAATGATGGTCACATTACTGATGAGGCTTCACCAGTATTGCATAATATTCGACAAAATATTTTACGCTCGGAAAGTGCCATTAGAGCTAAACTACAAGAATTTACGCGTGGTAAAAGTGCTAAATATTTAAGTGAAACATTAATTACAATTAGAAATGAACGTTACGTTATCCCTGTTAAGGCAGAATATCGTGGTCAATTTGGTGGCGCTGTTCATGACCAAAGTGCAACAGGACAGACCTTATTTATTGAACCGCAAGCAATTGTCGAGATGAATAATCATTTACGCGAACAGCAACTTGCTCAAGCAGATGAAGAACGTCGTATTTTGGCAGAGTTATCTGAATTAGTTGCACCTTTTACAGCAGAAATTTTAGAAAATGCTTATATTTTAGGACATTTCGATTTTGTTAATGCAAAGGCACAATATGCAAGCTCAATTAAAGCAACTGAACCAGCAATTAGTGTTGAAAATGACATTTTTTTAAGACAAGCACGTCATCCTTTATTGGATAGTAAAAAAGTAGTTGCTAACGATATTATGTTAGGAAAAGATTATCAAGCAATTGTTGTTACGGGACCTAATACCGGTGGTAAAACAATTACGTTAAAAACATTAGGCTTAATTCAGATGATGGGACAATCAGGTTTAAATATTCCAACAAATGAAGGTAGTCGTATTGGTATTTTTGAAGATATCTTTGCAGATATTGGGGATGAACAATCGATTGAACAGAGCTTAAGTACATTTTCTGCTCATATGACTAATATCGTTTCTATTTTAGCTAATATTAACGAACATTCATTAGTTTTATTTGATGAATTAGGAGCTGGAACGGATCCACAAGAAGGTGCAGCTTTGGCGATTGCAATTCTTGATGCTGTTGGAGAAAAAGGTAGTTATACAGTTGCTACAACACATTATCCCGAATTAAAAGCGTATGGGTTTAATCGTGCTGGAACAATTAATGCTAGTATGGAATTTGATAGTGAAACGTTACAACCAACTTATCGATTATTAATTGGAATACCTGGTCGTAGTAATGCGTTTGATATTTCTCGTAAAATTGGGTTAGCGTCAAATGTTGTTGATCAAGCGCAAAACTTGACCAATCAAGATAGCCAAGATTTGAATGAAATGATTTCTGACTTAATGAGTAAGCGAAAAAAGGCAGAAGATGAGACACTGGCATTAAAAGCACAACTAGAAGATTCAACGAAATTACATGATGACCTAGCTAAACAGTATGCCGAGTTTGTTGCGCAAAGAGAGTCAATGACGGATAAGGCTAAGGGAAAAGCTAATGAAATCGTGGCAGAAGCAGAAATAAATGCAGATAAAATAATAAAAGAAATTCGCCAAATGCAGATGCTTCAAGGACAAGCTGTTAAAGAACATGAATTAATTGATGCAAAATCACAATTATCACAAATGCATCAACCAACAAATGCTTTGAAGAAAAATAAGGTCCTACAACGAGCTAAAAATAAACAAGAATTCCATGTGAACGACGATGTCTTAGTTAAAACTTATGGTCAACAAGGTGTTTTAGTTAAAAAAATGAGTAAGACAGAGTGGGAAGTTCAACTTGGTATTCTAAAAATGAAAATTAATGAAAACGACCTTCAAAAAGTTCATATCGAGAATGATAAAAAGGATAGAACCATTTTTAAAAATGCGGCTTCAACAAGCGTTTCAACATCGCTTGATCTTCGTGGACAGCGCTATGATGATGCAATGAGCCAAGTTGATCAGTATATTGATTCTGTTTTACTTGCTGGATATGCTTCTGTTACTATTGTTCATGGTAAAGGGACTGGAGCCTTAAGAACTGGAATAACAGATTATTTGAAATCAAATCGTCATGTTAAGTCATTTGAATTTGCAGCACCCAATGCTGGTGGAAATGGCGCAACTATCGTAGAATTCAAGTAACGTTTACTTTTTGTAAGCAAAAATGTGGCGTGGTATTATTTTCTTTGATATGATGGTCACATAAATAATAAAAGGGGGAATTCAAATGGTACAAGCAATTACAGATAAAGAATTTGAAAAAGTAACAGATTCAGGTGTAACATTGACAGATTTTTGGGCAACATGGTGTGGTCCTTGTCGTATGCAATCGCCAGCTATTGAAGATTTAGAACAAGAAATGGGCGATAAAGTAAAATTTTCTAAAATGGATATTGATCAAAATCCAGCAACAGCACAATCTTTTGGTATCATGAGTATTCCAACTTTAATGATTAAAAAAGATGGCGAAGTTGTTGATACAATCGTCGGTTATCATTCAAAAGATCAGGTTAAAGAAGTTTTAGCACAATATATTTAGTAATTAAAAAGAGCTGACTTTTAAAGTCAGCTCTTTTTAATTATCTATTCGATAATTATTCAGTTTCAGTTGGTACTTTGAAGTGAAATTGGTCAGTTGGTTCTGTCATATTAGGATCTTTTAAATCAGTTTGAACAATAATTGAAACACCGGATTTATTATTTTGATTTTCAATTATTGTTTCTGATGTGAAACCACTTTGAATTTGGATAGTTTCAGCAATAAACCCAGCTTCTAGGTTAAAATCAGCAGACTTAATCTGATTCTGTCTGAAGGTAACAATATTACCAGATAGTAACCAAGTTTGCTTGTCTTTTTTTTCTTTAACCACTTCAAGAGTACCCCAATTTGCCTTTTCAAAAAAGGTAATAAGGTCTGCAATATTAGCGAGGTTAGCATTACGGGCCATTTTTTTACCAACCCAGTATAAAATTGTTGTATCCGTACCAATTACTTCTGGTATTAAACTATCGCGAATAAGTTCATATGCGAATGTATCATTGTTGTCAGCTGATAATAAATTTTCAATCAAATTTGGTTTCATATGGATCTCCCTCTGGATATATAATATACAAGTATTATACCGTTATTTAAGATTAGATGATATTGATTTTTCATAAATTAATGTTAAATGACTAGACTTGAATTTTGAGTAAAGACAAGTCATAATTAAGATTGATAAGTAATCGAAAAAGAGGTTAGAAAATGAATAATCAAGCAATTGGATTTATTGATTCAGGTGTTGGTGGATTAACAGTTGTAAAAGAAGCACTTAAACAATTACCAAACGAAAAAATATACTATTTAGGTGATACAGCTAGAATGCCATATGGACCTCGGCCCTCAGAACAAGTTTTAGAATTCACTTGGGATATGACATCTTTTTTGTTAAGTAAAGGGATAAAAATGTTAGTGATTGCTTGTAATACAGCAACGGCTGCTGCCTTGGATGATTTACGAGAAAAATTAGCAATCCCAGTGATTGGTGTTATAAAACCAGGAAGTAGAGCGGCAATTAAGTCATCTAAAAACCAAAGAGTAGGCGTTATTGGGACGGAAGGTACGATTAAAAGTAGCGCATATAGTAATACGTTACATGAAAAAAATCCTAATTTATTTGTGACGAGCTTACCTTGTCCAAAGTTCGTCCCAATTGTCGAGAGTGATCAATACGAATCAGAAATCGCTGAACGAGTTGTTAATGAAACGTTAGCTTTTTTTGATGATAAAAACATTGATACACTAGTCATGGGCTGTACTCACTATCCATTACTCAGACCTTTTATTCAAAATGCGGTTGGTGATAAAGTAACGTTGATTGATTCAGGAGCTGAAACAGTTAACGATGTTTCAACTATCTTAGATTATTTTAATATTGCGGCTAAAAGTGAAGCAAAAATTGAACATGAATTTTTTACGACGGGTGATGCGAATGATTTTAACGAAATTGCATCAGGTTGGTTAGGATTAGAAAATATAAATTCTAAAACAATTCATTTAGGACAGGGAGACTAACATGCGTAAAAATGAGAATCGAGATAATTTAGAAGTTAGACCAGTCTCAATTACAAAATTAAGTCTTAAGGAAGTCGATAGTGCGATTGAATACCAGTTGGGCTTGACTAAGGTAACAATTTTAGTTAACGAAACAGATAACATTGGTGAATTGAAAGTAGACGTTAATCAGTGGTTGAGTGCTCAAAGCAATGTCAAAATTGAATTGATTTTATCATCGCTTAAGACGGCCTTGGCAGAAACATTAAAAGATACTGGATTTAATTTACAAGTACAAATCATGCAAGCTGATGGGGATATTATTGCAACAGTTATTAATGCGAGTTATGTAGCAATTCAAAATTTATTGTTAAAGAGTAACGGTCAAAAATTAAAACCATTTTCAGCGATTAATGTTGGTTTCATTCATGATGAGTTATTTGCTGATTTAACAAGTGAAGAAGAGGAAACAGCCGATAGTCATTTATTAATTGTTCAAAATGAATCAGGGGCTTTTTTACAATTGAATTTTGAAAAATCTAATGCTGATTTACTTGGTGACAAATTAACGCAACTTTTAGGTGGAGCAATGTCAGGATTATCAGAATTAATGGGTAATTCGCAGAAGAAAACCATTTTAATTCAAAATGAACATATTGAGAATCAAAAAGATGTGATTTTAATTGCAACTAAAAATGAAGGAAAAGCGACTGAATTTAAACGTTTTTTTAATCCACTAGGATTTAAAGTTACTACGTTGTTGGACTATCCTGAATTACCAGATGTTGAAGAAACTGGGAAAACATTTGAAGAGAATGCAAGATTAAAGGCAGAAACAATTTCACAATTAACACAATTACCTGTTTTAGCAGATGATTCTGGTTTAATGGTGGACGCCTTAGATGGTCGACCAGGTATATTTTCTGCTCGTTTTGCTGAGGACCATAATGACGCTGCGAATAATGCGAAATTATTACATGAAATGACTGACGTGCCGAAAGACAAAAGGACTGCAAATTTCCATACAACGTTAGTTTTTGCAAAACCTGGTAACGAGTCACTAGTTGTAGACGGTGAAGTGGCTGGAGAAATTTTGGGTATACCACGTGGAGATAACGGATTTGGTTATGACTCACTTTTTTATGTACCTGAATTATATAAGTCTATGGCTGAACTGACTGAAGTAGAAAAAAATAAAATTAGTCATCGCGGTCGTGCAACCGTCAAGTTAATGTCAAATTTTAATGATTGGTGGGAAAAATAAGATGAAGTGCTTAGTTGTGAGTGATAGTCATGGAGATCGTGATATATTAGAATCTATTTTAGTACATAATAAAAATCAAGTTGATGTATTTTTTCATTGTGGCGATTCAGAATTAGAAGCAAATGATCCGCTTTTTAATAAATTTGATGGTGTCCTAGGAAACATGGATTTTGATATGAATTTTCCAGAAGAATTAGTTGAAATTGTGAGCGGGGAAACTATCTATCTCTCTCACGGGCATCTGACTAACGTTAAAACAGGACTGTTCACACTTGAATTAAAAGCTAAGGCTAATCATGCTAAATTCGTATTTTTTGGACATACTCATGAATTAGGATGTGAGATGACTGACGATGGCGTATTAATTTTAAATCCTGGGAGCATTAGTCTTCCTAGAGGGATGTATCAAGGGATTGGTGGAACATATGCGATAGTAGAAGCAAACGAAAAAAATGTTCACGTCTCATATTTCACTAGACAGCATAAATTAATACCAGAATTAACTTGCGAGTTTAAACGTAAATAGCGAAAAAAAACCTCTAAACGAATTTTATCGTTTAGAGGTTTTTAAAATTTAAGCTAGCATAAAAAGTGATTTGTATAGGAAAACGGCACAAATGCCGGCTGCAATTGGTGCAACGACTGGGACCCAACTATAATCCCATTGTGAGTTACCTTTATTTTTAAGAGGTAATAGTTGATGTAGTAAACGTGGAGCAAGATCACGAGCTGGGTTTAGGGCTGGGCCAGTTGCGCCACCCAATGATGCAACTAATACAAGGACTAAGAAACCTAATCCGAGATGAGCTGTTCCGAGGTTATCGGAGAAAAATGGTGCTTTTGTAATACCAATGGCGCCAAATATCAAAATGAAAGTACCAACAAATTCATTAATAAAACCATTTAATTTACTTTGAGCGGCATCAATAGTTGAGAAAGTACCTAAAATACGTTCAGGATCAGTTGTTTGATCATAGTAAGGTTTGTAGGCTGCAACAACAATAGCTTGTCCAACGAATGCACCTAAAAATTGTACTGTCATGTAGGGAAGTACTTCACCCCATGGGAACAAACCAGAAAAAGCTAATCCTAAAGTGAAAGCTGGATTAATATGATTTGCTGAAATACTACCAAAGATTAAGGCGGGAATCATAACACCGAATCCATAACCGAAGGCGATTAAAGCCCAATCACTACCATGTCCTTTTGTATGCCCAAGTTCGACATTGGCCACCGAACCATTACCTAAAATAACCATAATTGCTGTACCAATAAATTCTGCAGCTAATCTTGTTGTTAATGTATAATCCATTGTATCCTCCTATTTTTGTTCGCAATATTTATTATGTTACCAATATTGCGAACAAATGTAAATATTTATTAATAATTGGCTCGATTTTTAAAAAAAATTAGTGTCTGCGTTCAATTTATTATAAAATAGGAGTTGTTCTAAAAGTTTGGAAGGAGGACCTATTGAATGATAGCTAAGTCTATTGAAAAAATGTTATCCGAAAACCAGGAACACTTTTTAATTCCAGCTGAAATTGTTGCTAATGTACAAGAAAATAACTTCCTGGATCACGCACTATTGGTTTTAACAAAAGTTCATTATGCTAAAATTCCCGTTTTAGATAATGATTATAAGTTTAAAGGATTGTTATCCTTGTCTATGATTACTGAGACAATGTTAGGATTAGATGAATTGGATGTCAGCCGATTACACGAAGTTCGTGTTAAAGATGTTATGGAAACTGATATTCCCACTATTCAAGATCCTTACGATATTGAGAATGTTTTGCACTTACTTGTGGACCATCCCTTTTTATCAGTTGTTTCTTCTGAGGGCAGTTTTACAGGTATCGTGACACGTCGTGAGCTTATGAAAAGTATGAATCATATTGCTCATGAATTTGAAAAAGAGTATATAGTTCAAGATATTGAAACTAAAGAAAGAAAATAAATAATATGAAATATTAGGAGAATGATGATGGCAAATTTAGATGCACACGAAATTATTAATTTTATTAGCACTTCAAAAAAGAAAACACCCGTTAAGGTATATATTAAAGGGGATTTAGTTGAAATCGATGTACCAGATACGATAGAAGACTACTTAAATGATAAAGCTGGCGTTTTATTTGGTGATTGGGCAGATATTGAACCTTTCCTAAATGAAAATTCAAAAATTGTAAGTTCTCATATTGAAAATGAAACTCGTAATTCAGCTGTTCCGTTATTAGATTTAAAAAAGATTAATGCACGTATTGAACCAGGTGCAGTTATTCGCGATCAAGTTTTAATTGGCGATAACGCTGTTATCATGATGGGCGCTATCATTAATATTGGTGCTGAAATTGGTAAGGGAACAATGATTGATATGGGTGCTGTTTTAGGTGGTCGTGCAATTGTTGGAGATAATTGTCATATTGGTGCTGGAACAGTACTTGCTGGGGTTGTCGAACCACCTTCAGCAACACCTGTTATTATTGAAGATGACGTTTTAATTGGTGGAAATGTTGTCGTGCTTGAAGGCGTTCGTGTTGGTAAAGGTGCCGTTGTTGGTGCTGGAGCTGTTGTTACTAAAGATGTTGCACCTTATACGGTAGTCGTAGGGATGCCCGCAAAAAAAGTTAAAGATATCGATGATAAAACAAAAGATAAAACAGAAATTTTAGCAGAGTTACGTAATATCTAGAAATAAATTGAAACGAGGGAACAGATAGAAATGAGTTTAACAACTGAAGAACTAATTAAAATCAGACGGGACTTACACCAAATTCCGGAAATTGGATTAGAAGAATTTGAAACTCAAGCCTATCTACTGAACTTAATTTCAAAATTTAATCAAAGTTTTATAGTAATTAAAACAGTTGAAACTGGTATTTTAGTTCGAGTAGTTGGTTCTATTGGCGGGTATACAATTGGATATCGGACTGATATTGACGGACTACCTGTTACTGAAAAGACAGGACTGCCATTTTCATCACGGAATGAAGGTAGAATGCATGCTTGTGGGCATGATATTCATATGACGGTTGCGCTCGGAATTCTAAATTACTTTTCTGAAAATCAACCAACAGTAAATATGACTTTTATCTTTCAACCAGCAGAAGAAAATGCCAGTGGTGGTAAGCGACTCTATGAGAGTGGATTATTAGATGAGTGGATGCCTGATGAAATTTATGCATTCCATGATAATCCACAATTACCTGCTGGAACAATTGGAACTCGATTAGGCACTTTGTTCGCAGGTACGTGTGAAATTCATGCACACCTAGCCGGAAAAAGTGGACATGCTGCATACCCACATCAGGCTAATGACATGGTAGTTGCTGGTGCACAGTTGGTCACGCAATTACAAACGATTATCAGTCGAAATGTCGATCCAATACAATCTGGAGTTGTTACGTTGGGTCAATTTACTGCTGGAACGACTGGTAATGTTATTGCTGGTGAAGCACAGATTAATGGAACAATTCGTGCGTTAACACAAGAAATGAATTTATTGATTCAAAAACGTGTTAAAACAATTTGTGAGGGTATCGCATTAATGTACGATTGCGAAGTAGAATTAAACCTCATTCAAGGTGGTTATCTACCTGTTGAAAATGATGATAGCAGGACTGAAAACTTTATTCGATTTATGAAAAACGATCCAGAAGTTTCATTTGTTGAAACACAACCTGCAATGACGGGAGAAGATTTTGGATTTTTATTGTCTAAAATACCTGGAACAATGTTTTGGTTGGGTGTAGATAGTCCTTACTCGCTACATTCTGAATTTTTGGCGCCTAAAGAAGCTGCAATTGATGCAGGTGTTCTTGCAATGGTCCATTTTTTGACAGATAGAGATCAACAAATAAGAAACTAAAAAATGACTCAATTATGATTTCATAATTGAGTCATTTTTTAGTTAAGTGAGATAGGTGAGTTTAAGACATGTATTTGAGCATCATTTAAAGCCGTTAGATAACCGGCAAGAAATGTCCGTTGAGTAGATGCCTGTTCACCATTTAAAGTGAACACAACGACTCTAAAGACCAAATTTCCTTTGCCAAGATCAACTAGACCTAAAATATTTGGTCCATCTTTAATTTCGGGATGAAGTGGGACTAACTTTTCATTAACGTTCTGTACAATATGGGTGATTTTATCCACATCGTCAGTGACATCAATTCGGATATCGATAACTGCTCGCATATTATTGCGAGATAAATTACTGACAATTGTGATATTTCTATTTGGGACAAAATGCAAAATACCATCATAGTCTTCAATTTGAGTCGTACGTAGGCCGACAGCCACGATAGGACCCTCAATTGAATCAATTCTAACGATATCTCCAACATCGAATTGTTGTTCTAAAAGAATAAAGAATCCAGTGACGACATCAGTTACGAATCCTTGTGCGCCAAGACCTAAAGCAACACTTAAGATTCCGGCACCTGCAATTAAGGTACCAACGGGAACACCGAGCACCGACAGAATAGCGTAAAGATAAAAAAATAACATAATATAGTGAAAAATATTTGATGTTAGTGAATTGATTGTTTCAACTCTATTTGTTGAATATCTATCGGATCCTCGATATTGATTAAATGTCCGACGAATGATTTTTTTTCCAATCCAATTTATAAGGATAAATAGAAAAGAAAAGAAAACAAGAGAAAAAACTAGTTCAACTAGGTTACTAATAATGGCATCCCAATCGATATGAGCTATGTAACGTGAAAGGAAAGTACTTTGTTTTGTAACGGTTTTTAGTAATGTCCCTAAAAGTAAATTGTCCTTTGTGAAATGCTCTAAAAAAAGATTGTTTAAAATGGCGATCACCCCTAAATTAATTTATTGATATCATCATAGCAAACATGTGGGCTAATGTGTAATTTAAATACAAAACTGTCGTATGTTATCAATTGCAGTTTTTAGGTTCGAATGCTATCCTATAAGTAGATTTTGAATTAATGTACGTAAGTAAATAGGAGGAATTATTATGACAGGTGGACAAATTGCAGGATTAATTGCCGCTGTTGCTTTCGCGGTCTTAGTCCTATTCATTATTTTCGTTCTTATGAGAATGATGAGAACACTCGGAGAAGTGAATAAAAGTATTTCATCTATTACCAGCGATGTTGATGGCTTATCAAATGAAGTTGAGAATATACTCGTAAAATCAAATATTTTATTAGACGATGTAAATGGTAAAGTAGCAACAATTGATCCTTTATTTCAGGCTGTTGCTGATTTGAGTGAAAGTGTGTCTGATTTGAATGATGCAAGTCGAGGATTAATGACACACGTTTCAGCGACGTCAAAGAGGGCTAAAGATTCTTCAGCTTTCATTAATGTTGGTAAAAAGGCATTTAGTTTTTATAAAAATAGAAAAGTTTAAAACAAGGAGGGGTTTGTTATGTCAAAAAAATTTTTATTAGGATTGGTAGTTACAGGTGGGGTTGCCGCGTATACAGCTTCTAAATTAATTTCTGAAAAAACGAAACAAGATATTAAAGAACATTTGGAAGAAAAAGCTTTAGATGTACGTGATCGCGTGTTAGAGTATAAGGCTTACGCTGAAGACGCTAGTATTGATTTAAAAGATAAAATGGTTGATTTTGATGAAATGAAAAATAATCTAAGTGATAAATTTTCTGAAAAAAGTGAATTATTAATGAGCCAGGATGCGTATGTTAATGCTAAAGATGCATTAATTAATGCAAAGAACGATTTGAAAAACAAATTAGCTATGGAATCAGACGATATATTTGAACAAATGACTGATTTAACAGATGAGTTTTCAGACTTAGCTGAAGAAGACATCTATGTTGATAGCAAGAGTGCTTTTGGCGAAGCTAAAGATGCTGATGCTGCAGAAGGCAAAGCTGAAACAATTTATCCAGATGGATGGACAGGCGAAAAATAAAAGTAAAATGAGTACCACAATTTTTAATGCGAACTATTTGAATTAATTAACTTTAAAATAATAGGTAACCACATGTTGTTCGAAAAGGAGTAGCATATGGTTACCTATTATTTTAGTTAAGACTCGTAGTTTATGGAATATTTAAAAATAAAAACCCCTAAAGTTTTCTAACTTTAGGGGTTTTTATTTTTATTAGTGTAGTTCAATTGTTTTTAATGTTTTTGGTGTAACTGTAAATGGTTCATTACCGTTTTCAGTTAGATAAATGCAGTCTTCAATACGAACGCCAGCAACGCCTGGAATGTAAATACCAGGTTCTATTGAGAAACACATACCTGGTTTAAGTTCCATTTTATTTCCTTCCATAATTGAAGGGAATTCATGTTCACTTTGTCCCATACCATGACCAAGGCGATGAATAAAGTAGTCACCATAACCAGCCTTGACGATGACATCACGAGCAATTTTATCTAAATCTTCCGCAATCATACCTGGTTTAGCAGCAGATTGCGCTTTTAATTGCGCTTCAAGACAAACTTTGTGAATTTCTAATGCTTTTTCATTTGGTTTACCGAATGCTACAGTACGACTAGCATCTGAAATATAACCATCTGAGATAACACCTAAATCAAATAATGTTAAAGCATTTGATTGGATAAGATCCTTTTTTGCAAATCCATGAGGTTCAGCGGCATTTTTTCCACTTTGAACAATAGTGTCAAAGCTCATATGCATGATTCCTTTTTTCATCATTGCATATTCAATTTCTGCAACAACATCTTGTTCAGTTCTGCCTTCTTGAAGAGCGTTAAAGCCAACTTCAAAAGCAACATCTGCCCATTTTCCAGCAATTTTTAATTTTTCAATTTCGTCTGGTGTTTTAATTACTTTAAGTGTTTCGATAAAGCTTGTTGCATCAGCTACAAATTCAGCACTTGGGAAGATACGACTAATAGCATCATATCTTTCAACTGTTAGGCTGCCTTTTTCAATAGCCCATTTCTTTGGTGAATTTTTACGTTTATTTATTTCACTTTGTATGATTGCGAAAGCATCTTCGTGATCAAGATAACCATAAACGGGATATTTCCAGCCGGTATCTTTGGCAGCTTCGACTTCAAGAGCGGGTGTGAATAAAAATGGGTCTTGATCAGGAAATACAAAGAGAGCTAAAACGCGCTCAATAGGATCACTTTCAAAACCGGTAAAATATTGAATACTCATTGGATCGTTGATATAAGCAATGTCAGTACCATTATTGGCAAGCCATTGTTGTAAAGATGCAATATGTGACATGAAATCTCTCCCTTTACAATAGTATACTGTATTATAGCATAAGTAAGACATAACAATTAAATATTGAAATTTTCATAACAATTAAAAATTGAAATTTTCATAATATAAAAATTATTTTCATGAAAATAAGGTAAAAACGCTTGCAATTGTCTTAAAAATTTGCTAAATTATTCTAGTGCTTGAAAACGGAATGAAAACTTGATATTTAAGTAATGAGAGGAAATAATACTAATGGATAAACAAACAATTACAATTTATGACGTAGCAAGAGAAGCAGCTGTTTCAATGGCAACTGTTTCACGTGTGGTTAACGGTAACCCTAACGTTAAACCTGCAACAAGAAAAAAAGTTTTGGAAGTTATTGATCGACTTGATTACAGACCTAATGCTGTTGCTAGAGGATTGGCAAGTAAGAAAACGACAACAGTTGGGGTTATTATTCCCGATGTAACTAATATTTACTTTTCATCATTAGCTCGTGGAATTGATGATGTTGCAACAATGTATAAATATAATATTATTTTAGCTAACTCTGATCAAAATGGTCAAAAAGAAGTGCAAGTATTAAATACATTATTAGCTAAACAAGTTGATGGTATTATTTTTATGGGAAATCAAATTACTGATGAATTACGTGCTGAACTTAAGAGAAGTCGTACACCAGTTGTCCTTTCAGGTTCAGTTGATCCTACTGGAGAATTAGGTAGTGTTAATATTGATTATATTGCAGCTGTAATGGAATCAGTAACGGATCTAATTAATAATGGCAATAAACGTATTGCATTTGTTTCAGGTTCAATGGATGAACCCATTAATGGCGAATACCGACTAAAAGGCTATAAATTAGCTCTTGAAAAAGCCGGAATAAAATTTGATCAAGACTTAATTTTTGAAACAGATTATTCATATCGAGCTGGCGAAACCTTATGGCCAGCAATTTCTTCAAGTCATGCAACTGCTGCTTTTGTTGGTGATGATGAATTAGCTGTTGGTGTTTTGAATGGTGCTCGAGATGCTGGTTTGAGTGTACCCGAAGATTTTGAAATTATTACAAGTAATGATTCAAAATTGACTGAGATTGTTAGACCCAAATTATCTTCAATAACACAACCTTTATACGATTTAGGGGCTGTATCTATGAGATTATTAACAAAATTAATGGATAAAGAAGAAGTTAGTGAAAAAACAATCCAATTACCATATGGCTTAATTAAGCGTTCTTCAACAAAATAATATAATAAAAAACTTGGTTTTCTAAATTATATTTGGAAAATCAAGTTTTTATTATACTTGGATGGGAAATTTTATGAAAAATAAAAATAATATTTACTTTGTTTTAGCCTTATTAATTATTGTAATTCTGTTTATTAGTTCTTCGGAAACGTACAAGCAGCAGACATCTATTCCTTTTTTAGAAAAGTATTTAGCTGGTAAACCATTTGAAAGTATGTTGTCACATATTTCATTTAGTTATGCTGGAGCAGATGAAAGTTTTAACCATGTTGGTTATTTTAAATTAGTTGAGTTTTTCATCCGTAAAACTGCTCATTTTATGACATATTTCTTTATGGCTAGCTTCATATTCTTGGGAGTGAAAAATAAAATTAAGTATTGGCGTTACAGTGGGCTTATTGCAGTTGCTTGTGCAGCGCTATATGCAGGACTTGATGAAATTCACCAAAGTTTTACAGGTGGCAGAACGCCCTTAATCCAAGATGTTTTACTTGATACAATTGGTGCAACAACAGGTGTAATTTTGACGATATTAATTTTAATGTACTATCGGCACAAAAAAGCTAAAGAAAACTAGTTCAGTCCTATTCTCGTGAAGAAGGTTGATATTAAGCTATTATTTTGATATCATAATAAACGGTTAAAAGTAAAAATTCAGAAACATTTCGGAAAGAGGTAGGGAATTATGTCAGGACATTCAAAATGGAATAACATCCAAGGTCGTAAAAATGCACAAGATGCTAAACGTGGTAAAATTTTCCAAAAATTATCGAGAGAAATTTACATGGCTGCAAAAAGTGGTGGTCCTGATCCCGATTCGAACCCCTCATTACGTTTGATGCTTGATAAAGCTAAAGCTGCAAATATGCCAAAAGATAATATTAAACGTGCTATTGATAAAGCGTCTGGTTCAGAAGGTGCAGATTATGAAGAAATTACATATGAAGGCTATGCACCTGGTGGCGTTGCCATCTTAGTTCATACCTTGACGGATAATCGTAATCGGACTGCTTCAGAAGTTCGTATTGCATTTACACGTAATGGTGGAAATTTAGGAGAAACAGGTTCAGTTAATTACATGTTTGATCGTAAAGGTTACATCGTTATTTCTCGTGAAGAATTAGATACTGATGAAGATGCTATGTTTGAAGATGTTATTGATGCTGGTGCTGAGGATTTGAAAACATCAGAAGAATTATTTGAAATCTATACAGATTCAAAAGATTTACCAGATGTACGTGCTTCATTAGAAGCAAAGGGATACAAATTAGATACATTTGAATTAGTAATGATTCCTCAAAATCTAGTACCAGTACCGGAAGATAAAATTGAACAATTCCATCATATGATTGATGCATTGGAAGAAAATGATGATGTTTCAGAAGTGTTCCATGCTGGTGATATTGCAGACGAAGATTAAGATACTCTCTATAATAAAGAGATAAGTCATCTTAAAAAGTTAGAAATTAATTAAATATAAAAATATGAAAAGCCAAAATTAAATGTTTTGGCTTTTTTTGCGTACTTAAATATATGGAAAGGAGGGATATTGAGATGATTGAAACAGAAATACAAGAAATGATTAAAATATGTGTTAAAAACAGAGCAAGTGATATGTATATAATTCCAAGTGCCAAGGGATGCTTAGTTAAGTATCGAACGTTGAATAACTATCATAGCCTTAATGTATATTCAGAAAAAAAGATGATACAAATGAATAATTTTCTTAAATTTAAGGCAAATATGATTCTGAGCGAAACTAGGCGGCCGCAGTTTGGGACTTTTCAATGGCAGATAGAACATAAAAAGGTAAATTGCCGAATTTCGAGTGTTGGCGATTTTTTAGGTAGAGAATCGATTGTTATACGATTTATTTATTCGAATACCGATGTACCGTTACTTCAACTTTTACCAAATCAATTTCAGCAGTTGATAAATGCATGTGGGTCCAGTGGGCTAATTTTATTCTCAGGTCCAATGGGTTCAGGTAAGACAACGACAATGTACCAACTGGCTGAAATGATTCAGAATCAAAGAACAATATTAACTATTGAGGATCCAGTTGAAATTCAAAATCCTAATTTTATTCAATTACAGGTTAATGATAAAGCAAACATGACATATGCGGAATTATTAAAAGTTGGATTGAGGCACCATCCTGATATTTTTATTATCGGTGAAATCAGGGATGAAGTCACTGCCAATGCTGCAATTAAAGCTGCAATGAGTGGTCATTTAATTTTAAGTACCGTACATGCAAGAAATGCAGTAGGAACAATTAAACGACTTGAAAATCTTGGCGTTAGTCGAGATGATCTCAATAGAACGCTACAGGCAGTAAGTTATCAGCGATTAATTGAAACAACGAAAGGTGGAAGCGGTGTACTATTTGATATATTAACAGGTCAAAAGTTAGAGTCTGTTCTTGAAGGAACATTTAATCAAAAAATAGCTTTAGAAAGGTGGCATGATAACCTTGATCAATGTATTAAGAAAAATATTATTACAATTGAAACAGCAAATAATTTTAAATAGAAGAAAATGGTCAATTCAAAAACAAAGTGAATTTTTCGAAGTCTTGGCAGACTTATTAGATTCGGGATTTTCGCTCAGGCAATCTTTAACAACGGCGACTAAATTATTTCCAGTTGGGAAAATAGATATTCAAAAAATTGAATCCAAGTTAAGAAGTGGTGAACCCTTCTCAACAGGTATCAAGCCGTATATTTCAAAAAGTTCGTATTATCAAATTACGATTTCTGAAAAATATGGCGGATTAAATAAAAGTATTAAACAACTCGGAAAATTGATGACGGTTAGAGTAAAACAAAAGAAACAGTTAAAGCAACTCATGCAATACCCAATGATTCTGATGGGATTACTGGTTGTCTTATATATCGGAATCCAACAATTTATTTTGCCTGAAATAAATTATAGTCAGTTAGGTGCGTCATCAAATTCTAACTTTAAAATGATTTTAATGAAGAGTATTATCTCTGTCGTAATTAGTCTATTTATCGGATATATCATAAAAATTATCATTCGTGTTTCAAAACAAAGTACGATGAACAGGCATGTTTGGTATTGTCAGGTCCCCATAGTAGGTAAAATTTATCGGGATTATTGTCATTATTATTTAACATTTAATTTGGGTCTGCTTTTAGCAAGTGGTTTAAATTTGAATAAAATATGTGATTATTTAAATCAATTTGATCAAAAATCTTTACTATATCAGTTAGGTAAACAGTTAACGAATCATTTTGAAAATGGTGGGAGTACAAAACAAATGATCGATAAAAGTCCTTTATTTCCTAATGAGATAACGACATTTCTCGCAAAAGGTAATACGTTAGATGTGATGAGCCAAGAATTATTAATGTATTCGGAATTAACTTATCGTAAATTTGAGTCATCTGTCGAAAGAATCATGATTTATGTACAGCCAGTTGCATTCATAATTGTAGCGGCCTGTATTGTTGGGTTGTATTTAACAATATTATTACCTATGTATCAAACTATGGAGGAAATTCAATGAAAAAAAATAGAAAAAAATTAAAAGCATTTACGCTTGTTGAAATGCTATGTGTCTTATTTATTATCTCACTTCTAATGTTGATTATATTACCTAACATTGGACATCAAAGAGCAGGTGCTAAACGGGTTAATGATGAAGCGTTAGTTAGCGTCGTCCAAACGCAGGTTGATTTGTATGAAAATGAAACGCATAATAAATCGATAAATTTTGCTGATTTAGTTTCGGAAAAATATTTAACTGAAAAGCAAGAAAAGGAAGCAAAAGATAATCATATTATTATCTCGAATAATGTTGTTAAAACAGAAAACTAAATTTAAAGCATTTAGTTTATTTGAAATGCTTATTTCGTTGGCAATTACTAGTATTTGTGGTCTATTGCTAATGGGGCCAATGGATCAAGTACTTGCGATATCTAAAGAAAAACAATTTTGGCAAAATTTTGAACAACTTTGGCAAAGTGCAGTGGTAGAGGCACCGATGAATCGGATGCCTAATAGTATTAATTTTAATGATGATAAAATGACCATTATTAATGGCAATAGTAAAATTAAATTAGACTATCCGAAGACTGTGACAGTTAAAAATAGAGTAACGATAAAAATAAATAAAAGTGGGCAAATCACTGGTAAAACAGTTAATTTTAAATCCACATTACCAAATAGAAATCAAAAAATAGTATTTCAAATTGGGTGGGGTCAATTTATTAGAAAGGATGTCGAATAACGTGCGTAAAATGTCAGGAATTGTGTTAGCTGACGCTATTATGACTTTAACTATTGTCGCATCAGGTTTTGGATTATATGTACAGACCAATCACACATTACAGAAACAAGAAGATTATTGGAATCATAAAACAACAACTACAAGAAATCTGAAAGAAATCAGTAAATTATTAGTCATTCATCCGACAAGTAAATTATCAAAAATAGTTGATGGCGAATTACAATGTGCTACTATGTCTGAAATTCGAATTAAGTCTGAAAATGATTTAACAAGTATTAAATTGCAATGAAAAGTTTTTCTTTGTTAGAAACTATTATTGCATTAGGTATATTTATCATCTCTCTTAGTCTAATGACAACATGTTGGCACTTATGTACAAATGAACACCAAGAAATTAGCGGAGATAGAGATTTTTCGTTACAGCAATGTATCGGATTATTGGAGTCAGATCACTTAGATTTGAAGATAATAGATGTTGGTCAATATACAATTTCATTAAAAAATAATAAGACAGGAGCTCGCTACTATCTTAGTCAGCATAATGAAATGATACAGTTTATTGGATTTTCAGGAGGTCATATACCAATTTTATATCATGTGAAATCATTTTCGGTGGCATACGATGAACCAATTCTATTTTTAAAAATCAAACAAGAACACCAAAATAAGACTTTAAAATTGGTAATACCTATGGAAAAAAAGGATTAAGATGCGAAAAATCAAATTATTAAACGGACATTTAGTTGTATCAGCCATATTTTGTTTAATGTTATTAATTGGTTTGTTATTGGGACAACTGATATATTTCCAAGCAAAATTCACTAGTTATCAGAAAATATGCCAATATAATCAAGCAGAAACTATGAAAAACATGACTATTTTAAATCAAAAAGCAAAAAATCTAAAAGAAAAATATACTTATAATTATGGTGTTGTTGAATATCAAAAAGGAGCCTATCAGGTTATTTTGAAGAATGGTAATCGATATTCTTTTTCAGAAAAATGATAAAAAAGAAACTTAACTTGAATTGAGAATTAAAAATCGTTAAACTGAAACGAGCAAATAAATTCAAGGAGTGATTTTATGTCATTAGAAGAAATAGAAATGAACTTTAATCAGATTAATGAAACAATTGATATTTTACAAAAAAGTTTAGAAATCACTTATTTGGACGCATTTATTGAGACTAGCAATAATTTGTTAGATAATAAATCTGTACACGTAGAAGATGGATTACCAAGTGAGCAAGATGTAAAAATTTTGAATCAGATTTATAAAAAAATGAATTTGAATGCCTTATCGTCAGAAGATGTACGTAAAGTTGTACAGTTAGTTTTATTGAAGGCAACAAGACAAGAAAGTATTCAACCTAATCATCAAATAACACCAGATACAATTGGATTTTTAGTTGCATTTGTATTAGAAAAATTAATAAGTACAAAAAAATCGTTTAGTTTATTGGACATTACAGTGGGATCAGGGAACTTACTGACGACGATTTTGAATCAAATGGCTGCTGATAAGTTTGAGATTTCAAAAGCATACGGGATTGATAATGATGATACAATGTTATCAATTGCAGGGTTAAGTGGACAATTACAACACTTAAATTTAGAATTATTTCACCAAGATGCGGTTGATGACCTAATTGTAAAAAAATCTGATGTTGTTATTGCTGATTTACCAATTGGTTATTACCCTCTAGATGAAAGAGTTACCCATTTTGCTACACATGCAACTGAAGGTCATTCATATGTACATCATTTATTAATAGAACAATCAATCAAATACTTAAATGATGGCGGTTTTGGCATATACCTTGTTCCTACTGGTTTATTTGAAACAGAGGAAGCAAAAAAATTACTCGTTTACATTCAATCAAATGCATATCTTCAAGGTATGCTCAATTTACCTGTGGAATTATTTAGTTCAGCTAATTCACGTAAATCTATTTTGATTTTACAGAAACATGGCGAAGGTAGTAAACAAGTTGATGAAGTACTATTAGGTGATTTCCCATCACTAAAGGGTGAAGAACTATTTCAGAGCTTTGTTAAAACGTTAGATAAGTGGATAAAGGCCAACTTTAATAATAAGTAAAGTGACTCATATTTTGAGTCGCTTTTTTTATTTAATTATAAAAAGAATAATTTCTTTAGAAATTAACATGTGTCATGTATAATCTACTTAATTACTATAGAGGGAGTTTGATATTAATGGCAGAAAAAAGTTCAGAAGATCAGCATGTTAGAGGATTAAAAAGTCGACATGTTCAATTAATTGCAATTGGTGGAACAATTGGGACTGGTTTATTCTTGGGAGCAGGTCAATCTATTCATTTGGCTGGGCCATCTATTTTATTGGCATATATTATTACCGGAATTGCATGTTTTCTTTTAATGCGTTCGTTAGGTGAATTACTGTTATCGAATGTGAATGCACATTCATTTATTGATTTTATTTATGAATATCTAGGTGAAAAGGTTGGATTTGTTGCTGGATGGACATATTGGGTCTGTTGGGTAACAATTGCAATGACAGAAATTACCGCAGTCGGGTTATATATGAAATTTTGGTTTCCTAACTTGCCGCAATGGATTCCTGGTATGGTTATGCTCCTTATTCTTTTAGGAATAAATTTAGTTACAGTGGGATTATTCGGTGAAACAGAATTTTGGTTTGCACTCATTAAAATTATTGCCATTATTGTGTTGATATGTATTGGCGTGTATATGGTAGTGGTAAACTTTAAAACTTCAGCTGGGCATGCCAGTTTGACGAATTTAGTAAGTCACGGTGGATTTTTCCCCCAAGGAATTAAAGGATTTATTTTGTCATTTCAAATGGTACTGTTTAGTTTTGTCGGTATTGAAATGGTAGGATTAACAGCTGCAGAAACTGAAAACCCAACAAAGGTTATCCCAGAAGCAATTAATGAAATACCCTTAAGAATTATTTTGTTTTATGTAGGATCATTATTGGCAATTATGGCGATTTATCCTTGGAATATGATTTCGGAATCACAAAGTCCATTTGTTCAAGTATTTGAAAATATAGGGATAAAATCAGCAGCCAGCATTATTAATATTGTTGTAATTACAGCTGCAGCCTCAGCTTGTAATGGGTCTTTATTTAGTACAGGTAGAATGTTGTTCTCGCTTAATTATAATAAAAAAAATAAATTTTCTAAAAAAATTAGTAAGTTATCACATAATCAAGTACCTGCATTTGCATTACAATTTTCGACTCTTGTGATTGCAATTTCAGTCGTACTGAATATGTTTATGGCTGAATCGGTATTTACATTTATTTCAAGTATTGCAACGACTTGTTTCTTGTTCATTTGGGGAGCAATTGTAATTGCACATTTGAAGTATAGACGAAAAATAAAACTAGAAAAAACAGAATCAATGCTAGTATTTAAAATGCCTTTCTTTCCTGTTACAAATTATTTAATTCTATTATTTCTAACTTTTGTAGGTATTGTGCTATGCTTAAAACCTGATACATTAATTGCGCTGATTGCTTCAATTGGTTGGTTAATTGTACTCTATGTTATTAAAAGTGTTCAAATGAAGATGGAAAATTAAATTTTTGCTGAAAAGACCACGTGTGAGGGTCTTTTTTTGTATACTTAGGGCACAAATTAAAAGTAATTGTTGAAAATATTGTTTGATTTTGCTTCTAAAAACATTACAATTTAATAGTTAATTTCAGCGCGAGCAATACTATTTTCTGCATGCTATTTTTTGTAAAGGGTCATATAAATTCACTTGGACACGGTAAGCAGTATAATATAGGATATAGTATAACTAATAATGTTGAACCCACCTATTAGGAATTTGATGGTTAGAAAAGAACTTTAGGACAACCATAATAATATAGTTAGTGAAAAGAAAGTCAGTAAATAATCAAAATAAGGTGGATATAAACTAATGGAAAAAATAACGATTTTACATACAAATGATATTCATTCACATTTAGAAAATTGGCCTAAAATTAGGCGATTTTTACAATCTGAAAAAATAAAGCTTGAAAAACAAAATCAAACTGTTTTAACTTTTGATATTGGAGATGCAATTGATCGTGTGCACCCGTTGTCGGAAGCTACAAATGGCAAAGCCAATATTGAATTAATGAATACTGTAGCATATGATGCAGCGACAATTGGTAACAATGAAGGTATTGGTAATTCGCGAAGCCAATTACAACATTTATATGATAATGCAAAATTCGACATTATCCTTGATAACGTGGTAGATGGAGAAGTTAATAATCGTCCTGCATGGGCCAAAGAATATAAAATAATGGAAACTGCAGCTGGAACTAAAATTGGAATAATTGCCTTGACAGCACCATTTCCAATGACGTATGAGATGAATGGTTGGGAATCTAATCAAATTGATACCGTTTTACCTTCACTTTTAAAAAAAATAGCAGGTAAAGTAGATGTTATTATTTTGTTATCACATTTAGGTTTACCTGTAGATAGAAAAGTAGCTGCAAAGTATCCTCAGATAGATATTGTATTAGGAAGCCACACACATCATTTATTGAAATCCGGTGAAAAAGTTAATGAATCATTATTGGCCGCAGCTGGTAAGTGGGGGATGTACGTGGGCGAAGTAGCGATTGAACTTGAAAATCATAAAATTAGAAAAGAAGTTGCTAAAGTAATTGAAACAGAAAGTTTAGCAGAAGTTATAAGTGACCAAGACGAAATAGCAGAATATAGATTACGCGGAGAAAAAATTTTAACATCTGAAGTTGTTGCAAAATTGCCTGAAGATTTAGAAGCATCATGGACTAAAAATTCAGCATTAATGCAGACATCATTGAAAGCCATCGAAGCGGGTACAAAAACGGATATTGCAATGTTAAATGGTGGATTATTTTTGAAAAATTTACAAAAAGGATTTGTAACAAAAAATGACCTGCATCAAACACTGCCACACCCAATGCGGGTTATTACTGCTAAATTAACTGGTTATAATCTATGGCGATTAGTACAAGAAATTAAAAAGAATAGTTCATTTCTTAAGAAATTCCCAATTAAAGGGATGGGTTTTAGAGGCCAATTATTTGGTGAAGTAGTGATTGATGGACTGGTAGAACAAGAAAATGGGGACCTTATATATCATAACGAAAAAATTGACTTGGATGCATATTATACTATTGCAACAGTTGATCATTTTATGTATATACCGTTTTTTCCAACCATAGAAATAACCGGAGAAATTTCGATAAATGGCAAGAAATTTTTAAGAGATTACGTTGGGGACTATTTAAAACTAGAATTTTCTGTATAATGAAGTATGACTAAAGTTGTAAAAGGAGGTTTGAGATTTGAATCAAGCACAGAAAGAAAAGAGAGAACAGCAACTTGCAATAAAAGCAGAAAAAATTAAAGCTTATGCTAGTGATGTTGTTCGACAGAGTGAAACCCGAGTACTAATCGATAACCGTCCATATGATCTTGTTTCCAATTATAGAGATGGTTTTGAAATTGAAAAATTAACGGAACGATTTAGCCAAATTTTAACGAAATATGATTATATTGTTGGAGACTGGGGATATGATCAACTTCGATTAAGAGGTTTTTATAAAACCGAGAATAAAAAGGCATATCGGTCACAATGTATCGATACTCTTGAAGATTATTTATATGAATATTGTAATTTTGGATGTTCTTATTTTGTGTTGCACAATTTGGAAATTCAAAAACCTGAACCAATTTCTAATCCTAAAGAACGTAAAAAAACAGTTAAACCAGTTGGTAAGAAAAGAAAACCTGTAGTAAGGGCGCACACAACTGAAAAAAAATATCAAATAAAAAATAAAAAAACTAAAGTACCATTAAACAAGTCTAAACCAGTAAAACCACAAAAAAATAATTTAAAAACGGCAACAAAACGAACAAAGAAACACGAATTTGTAATTAGGCAAAAAGATAAAGCATAATTAAATAGGCAAGGTGATAATAATGGCATATAAAGGTTATATGATTGATTTAGATGGTACAATCTATCGAGGAAAAGAAAAAATTGCGGCAGCAAAACGATTTATCGAGTCTCTACAAGCAAGAAATATTGCATTTTTATTTGTGACTAATAATACGACTAAAATACCAGCTGATGTTGTCAATAATTTAGCAAATAATTTTGATATACATGTAACTGAGAAAGAAGTCTATACGGCGGCACTTGCAACTGCAGATTATCTAGATGCGTTAAACCCTGATAAAAGAAGTGTTTATATTATTGGTGAAAACGGATTAAAGAAAGCAATTATGGATAAAAAATTTATTATTGAGGAAACGACGCCTGATTATGTTGTTGTTGGGTTAGATTCCGATGTTACGTATCATAAATTTGAAATGGCAACTTTAGCAATCAAACGTGGTGCTAAATTTATTGGAACAAATGCTGATACTAATATTCCGAATGAACGTGGACTACTTCCTGGTGCTGGATCGCTGGTAAGGATGGTTGAATGTACAACACAACAAGAAGCTACTTATATTGGTAAACCTGAAACTATCATCATGGAAAAAGCCCTATCAAGACTTGGCTTGAAGAAAAGTGAAGTTGTGATGGTTGGAGATAACTACATGACAGATATTAAAGCCGGAATTAACTTTGGGGTTGATACAATGTTAGTCTATACGGGCGTTTCAACAAAAAACTTAGTGGCATCTAAAAAAGTTCAACCAACTATTCAATTGGATTCACTTGATGATTGGGACTTTGATAATGATAGAGCGCGTTAAAAAAATGGGACAGTGGCTAAGTTTATATCTAGCGATTGTCTCTTTTTCTATTATATTGGTAATTAATAGTACGTTTGTTTATAAAATTTTTATCAAGCAATCACATTTGAATAAAATTGTTGGGTTAAACCAATCAGAATTAATGTCTGATTATAATAATTTATTAGACTATTTTAACTATCCTTGGGTAAATAAAGTAAAAATGATATTGCCTTCATCATATAATGGGATGCAACATTATCATGATGTTAAACAATTGGTGCAGTTTAATTATGGTTGTTTTTTAATTTTAGGATTTATTGCAATAATATTTATTGGTCAATTAACAAAACAAAAGGAATTATGGAAATTGGTAAGACCTTTTCAGATGGCTATTACTGTTCCTTTTCTTAGTGTATTTTTACTTTTCTTTAATTTTGATCATTATTTTATACTATTTCATGAGCTCGTGTTTAGAAATAATGATTGGATATTTAATCCTAAACTAGATCCAATCATTTTGGCATTACCAGAAAATTTTTTTATGATTTGTTTTCTAATGGTCTTTTGTCTAATTGAGATGTTCTTTTTAGTTGGTATTTACTTTGGTAAGAGAGAAATTAAACGTAGTAATTAAAAAAACGAGACACCAGTGAAAATGGCGTCTCGTTTTTTTATTAGATTAAGATAGAAAGGGTGGGATATTAATAGCTAGTTATTTACTTAATTTTGACTTAATACCACTAAATACAGCTGGAATTAAGGAAATTAGTATGATTCCCAATACGACTAAAGAAAAATGTTCCTGTACGATTGCAATGTTTCCAAAGAAAAATCCAGCAGAACAACAAATGGTGACCCATGCAAATCCGCCAATTAGACTAAAGCGTAAGAAGCGAGAGTACTTAAATCCGCTACCACCAACGATGAAGGGAGCAAGCGTACGAATAATAGGCATGAATCTTGCTAAAATAATTGCGGGTCCACCATGTTTATTGAAAAATTGTTCTGTTTTATCGAGACTATCTTTGCTAATCATTTTATTAAATAATGAATGATCTGAAATTGAGTTCCCTACTTTTTTTCCAATAAAGAAATTTAGTGAGTCTCCCATGTACGCTGCAGCAAGAAAGAGGATTACAAATATCCAAATATTCAAATGATAAATTGAATTTGCTGCTAGAGCACTAGCTGCAAATAAAAGTGAATCACCAGGTAGGAAAGGTAAAATAACCGCTCCAGTTTCTATGAAGATAATAAAAAATAAGATAAGATAGGTCCAATTTCCAAAGTTGTTCACAATACTAATCAAGTGTGTGTCTATATGTAAAACAAAATCTATAAAAAAGTTTATGACAGACATAATATTAAATACCCCTTAAGTTCTATTTTTTTAATAATGTGGATTCATTAGTTGCGTACTATGAATAGTTCGATTAATATTTGGGTTTATAAAATTTAGGGCACTAGTTACGGCAGTCGGTGCTTCACCAAATCCTGAAGCAATTAGTGCTATTTTACCAGGGTATGAAACAATATCTCCTGCGGCAAAAACACCGGGAATGGAAGTTGCCATTTCAGAATTTACCGAGATTAGTTTCTTATCCATATTTATACCCCAAGCATTAATAATTTTATTATCGGATAAGTAGCCATAATTCACAAGTAAATTATCAACAATTATCGTTTTATTAAGATTATTTTTAGAATGTTTTAGCAAAATTTCAAGGCGACCATTCTTTTTAGAAAGTGATTGTATCGAAAAGGGAGTTTCAAATATAGTATCAGTTTTTTTGAGTTTTGTGACATTGTACTCTAGAGCTCTAAAGTTATCTCGACGGTGAATCATATGAATTTGTTTTGTAATGTTCGATAGCTCATTTGCCCAATCGATAGCAGAATCACCACCGCCAGCAATAGCAATTTGTTTATGAGAAAATTTAGAAAGGTCACTAATATTGTAAAATAATGATTCATTCTCGAATGTTGCTGAATTAGCAATATTTAATTTACGTGGCTGAAAAGAACCAATTCCAGCCGTAATAATAATTGTTCTACTATATGTAACCCGTTTAGAAGTTTGAATCCTAAAAATATCATTCTCTTTTTCGAAATTTAAGACGGTCTCATTTAATTTAACGTCAAAGTCAAATTGGTGAGCTTGCCTTGAAAGTTCCTTAATTAGATGTTCACCTGATATGCCAGTGAATCCAGCTATATCATATATTTTTTTCGTTGGATATAATGTACCAACTTGTCCACCAATGTCGGGAAGACTTTCAATAACTTGAGTTTTAGCTTGGCGCATGTGCGCATAAGTTGAAGTAAATAGTCCGATGGGTCCGGCACCAATGATAGTAATATCAAATATTTCATTTGTTGTCATAACAGTCTCCTAGCATTCCATTTAATAGCATTATAATAGTATAACGCATAAAAAATATAAAGTAATAGTAAAATAGAGTGAAATTGGGTACAATGGAATCAATAAAGTTTGAATAGGAGGAACATAGTTATGACATACCCACAATTAGACTTAGAACATGTAGTTGGACCAAAAGTTAAAATGATTACGAATTACGGTGATATAACGATTCAATTATTTCCAGAACAAGCACCTAAGACGGTAGAAAATTTCATTGGACTTTCAGAAAATGGATACTACAAAGACGTTATTTTTCATCGAGTGATTTCTGATTTTATGGTTCAATCTGGTGATCCAACAGGATCTGGAATGGGTGGTGAAAGTATTTGGGGTAAATCGTTTGCAGATGAATTTTCTTCTGAACTTTTTAACTTAAGAGGTGCTTTATCGATGGCTAATTCTGGACCATCAACAAATGGTAGTCAATTTTTTATTGTCCAAAATTCGAATGTTCCTGAACAGATGATTGGACAATTAAAGGATGCAAATTATCCTGAAGAGGTAGTCGTAGAATATAAAAAAGGTGGAACTCCTTGGTTAGATTTTCATCATACAGTATTTGGACAAGTTGTTAGTGGAATGGACATTGTTGATAAAATTGCGGGTGCAAAAACAGCTATGCAAGATAAACCAGTTGAACCAATTGTAATTGAAGATATGATAGTAACAAAATAAAGAGGATGAAAGTCCTTTTTATTTTGGCCGTTTTTACCGAAAGATTGAGGAGTATAAATGAAATATAGAATTGGACAAATTATTGTAGGAACTATAACAGGTATTCAATCATATGGTGCTTTTGTAACAATTGCGGATGGAGTTCAAGGCTTAATCCATATTTCGGAATGCCATAACGGTTATGTGGATAACATATTGAATTATTTAAAAATAAATGAAAAAATTACGGTTAGGATTATTGATATTGATGAATATAACAGTAAAATGAGTTTTTCAATTAGAAATTTTACTAAACAAAATAGTAATCTTAAAAGTACAGGTATTAAAATAAAACATAAATATTATTGGACAAATAGGTCTATAGATACAGGGTTTAAAGCAATAGATGATAAAATGGATTTTTGGATAAGCCAACAATTAAGAGATATTCACAGAAATAGACTTGACCAAGAAAAAGAAAGCTGATATATTTAATAAGTGCTATTGAGGCGATAATGAATATCGCAAATAA
>NZ_JBXAYB010000008.1:0-19898 GCF_056782115.1 Dellaglioa sp. CoH-56-MRSF-14
GAGTAGCGAAGAGGCTAAACGCGGCGGACTGTAAATCCGCTCCTTCGGGTTCGGTGGTTCGAATCCACTCTCTTCCATTTTTTATAGGGGTATAGTTTAAAGGTAGAACTACGGTCTCCAAAACCGTCAGTGTGGGTTCAATTCCTACTACCCCTGCCATTTTTTGTTTTGGCGATATTGGCGAAGTGGTTAACGCACCGGATTGTGGCTCCGGCACGCGTGGGTTCGATTCCCACATGTCGCCTTTTATAAGGTTATATCAAGTAATAATTAATATGGCGGTATAGCCAAGTGGTAAGGCAGAGGTCTGCAAAACCTTCATCACCGGTTCAAATCCGGTTACCGCCTTACACGAGTTATGCCGGTGTGGCGGAATTGGCAGACGCGCTGGACTCAAAATCCAGTTCCAGCAATGGAGTATCGGTTCGACCCCGATCACCGGTATTATTAAGTATTATAGAGAGTATTAGAAAACATGAAAGCCCATTGATTGGGCTTTTTTTGTACGCTAAATTATGAAGAATAATACGAAATTATAGAAAGTTGAGCTTTTGTTGAACTTTTTTGGCTCTTCGTCAACTGTTGTTGGTGGATAATAGTATGAAAATTCTAATCACTTAATAATTAGAGTTTTTTTGGTATAAATTTTTAAGTGTATAAAATATTCTGGTATTGAAATCATATAATAATTTTTTAACTGATATATATACGTCTAACTTTTTAATTACATTTCAAACATCTTGATAGTAAATCATAGTGTACAACAATATATAGATAGTATATATTGTTGTACACTATATATTGTTGTTTTTAAGAGGATAATCAAGTAACATATATTTATTGCTGTAAGAAAAGGAAGGTCACTTATGAAAAAAGTAGAGGTAAAGTTAGATATGCAAGTGCCTGACATATTTGAAAAGCGTGATGGTCGAAAAGTTGATTTTGCATTACGTAAAGTTTTAAGTAGTACTTTGCGTCGATTAAATAGTAAAAAAAATCAAGAAAGCTATCAGGAATTACTATTACATAAATTAAGTAATTATCAAAAAATTAATGCCCAAACGATGTATGGCTTAGTTATAGCTACATATCGTGAATTAGGCTACCGTGATGCATTGGATAGCTTTCAGGAATATAGAATAAATGATGAAAAATTGTGGAAAGAGCAAACTGATCCAGCTGGTCGTTTGGATAAATTATTAAATAAAGATGATACAATTGTTCATGAAAATGCTAATAAGGATAGCAATGTATTCAATACACAACGTGATTTGACGGCTGGGACAGTGGGTAAAACTTTGGGATTAAAATTAATGCCTGAATCACTAGCTAAAGCACATTTACGTGGTTCAATTCATTATCATGATTTAGATTACACACCCTGGAGTCCTATGACTAACTGCTGTCTGATTGATTTTAAAGAGATGTTAACAAATGGATTTAAAATAGGAAATGCTGAAGTTGAAAGTCCTCATTCAATTCAGACCGCAACTGCGCAAATGGCACAAATTATTGCTAATGTAGCCTCAAGTCAGTATGGTGGTTGTTCTGCAGATAGGGTGGATGAGTTACTAGCGCCATTTGCTGAATTAAATTATAAGAAGCATTTAATAGATGCAAAAGTATGGATTGGGAATCCAATAAAACAGATAGAATTTGCTAAACTTAAAACAAGCAAAGATATTTATGATGCCATGCAAGGATTAGAGTATGAAATCAATACTTTATTCTCTTCGCAAGGACAGACGCCGTTTACTACGTTAGGTTTTGGGTTGGGTGAAAGTTGGATTGAACGAGAAATTCAAATCTCAATTTTAAAAATTAGAATAAAAGGATTAGGTCGTGAGCATCGTACGGCAATATTTCCTAAATTAGTATTTACAATAAAAAAGGATTTAAACTTTAAACATGGGGACCCTAACTACGATATTAAGGCCTTAGCTGTTGATTGTGCTACGAAGAGAATGTACCCTGACATATTAATGTATGACAAGATAAAAGAGCTTACGGGCAGTTTCAAGGTACCTATGGGCTGTCGTAGCTTTCTGCAAGGATGGAAAGATAAAAATGGTAATGAAGTCAATTCTGGGCGTATGAATTTAGGCGTTGTTACAGTTAATTTACCACGAATTGCTTTGGAATCCGAAGGTAATATTGATTTATTTTGGGATATCTTTAAAGAGAGGATGCAGGTTTGTAAAGAGGCATTAGTCTTTAAAGTTAACCGTGTCAAGGAAGCTATCCCAGAGAATGCACCCATTCTATATCAACATGGTGCTTTTGGCGAAAGGTTAAAAGCAGACGGAGATGTTGATGATTTATTCAAGAATCGTCGCGCTACGGTCTCATTAGGTTATATTGGACTATATGAAGTTGGAACTGTTTTTTTTGGACCTAATTGGGAAAAAAATGAAAAGGCGCATAATTTTACGATTGACATCGTTAAACGCCTCAAGGAGTATTGTACAGATTGGTCAGATGAATACGATTATCATTTTAGTGTTTATTCAACTCCTAGTGAATCCTTAACAGATCGTTTCTGTGTATTAGACACTGAAAAATTTGGTGAAATTAAAGATGTTACAGAAAAGGAATATTATACAAATAGTTTTCATTATGACGTTAGGAAAAATCCAACTCCGTTTGAAAAATTGTCGTTTGAAATGGAATATCCTAAATATGCATCAGGTGGATTTATTCATTACTGTGAATACCCAAATTTACGTCAAAATCCTAAGGCTTTAGAAGCAGTCTGGGATTGGGCTTATGATAAAATCGGCTATTTAGGAACTAATACCCCTATTGATCATTGTTATAAATGTGGTTTTGATGGTGAATTTAACCCAACTGAACGAGGATTTGAATGCCCTAAATGTCAAAATCATGATCCAAAAACATGTGATGTTGTTAAAAGGACATGTGGATACTTAGGTAATCCACAGCAACGTCCGATGGTTCATGGACGTCATAAAGAAATTGCTTCTCGTGTTAAAAATATGACTTTAGGAATGGTTGATGATGGAACGACAAAAGAGAGTTAAAGCACCACGAAATCCGAAACCTAAAGAATGGATTGCCAGTGAGTTAAGCCAACAGTATATTGCATCTTATAAACCATTTAATTTTGTTGATGGTGAAGGGGTTCGTTGTAGTTTATACGTTAGTGGCTGTTTATTTGCTTGTCCGGGTTGTTATAATAAGGCAGCGCAAAATTTTAGATATGGGACACCATATACAAAAGAGCTTGAAGATCAAATAATAACTGATTTAAGCGAAGACTATTGCCAAGGATTAACTTTATTAGGCGGAGAGCCTTTTGTTAACACGCAGGTTTGTTTAAGCTTAGTGAATCGTATTCATGATACTTATGGATGGACGAAAGATATCTGGTCTTGGACTGGTTATACATGGGATGAATTAATGCTTGAATCTGATGATAAACTTGAATTACTTTCAAAGATTGATATTTTAGTCGACGGTCGATTCGAATTACCAAAAAAAGATTTAACTTTGCAATTTAGAGGTAGCTCAAATCAAAGAATTATTGATGTTCAAAAATCATTAATTGCGGGTGAAGTTATTCTCTGGGATAAATTGTTAAGATAAAAAACTTGTCACAATACCTTGTATGTAAGGTGTTGTGACAAGTTTTTTTAATAATCATTTGGATTCGCGATAAGTGGTGAATAGTCATTCATATCAGAATCTCTATAGTCCCACCATTCTTCAGAATATCCGATAAAACCAGCAGTTATCATAGCGTTATTTAGTATATCGTAATTTATTTGTTGTTGAGGTGTTCGTTTATAATTTCTTCCAGCTCGTTCTGAAAAGTCGTCAAATTCACTTTGCATGTTAAGCTCGTGGCCATCCATATCACAGATAGTTAAATCAAATGTCACGCCTTTTTGATGACTGAAATTAGGATTTGGCTTCGCTACAAAATTAGGATCGGGATAAACGTCAAATAATTTTTTTTGAGCAGAGACTGGTCTGTAGGCGTCCCAAATTTTTAAACGATAGCCTTGAGTTTTGAGTAATTGACTTGCGATACCAAGTTTCTTAGCTGTTCCTGTTCTAGCGATTGCTGTAGAAAAGTCATAAATAATTTGGTTAGTAAAGTTGTCTTTTGTAGCATAGCGTAAATCTACAATAATATTAGGATCAATATCTTTAATATTTGTAAAACCGAGTTCAATTTCTGATAACATGATAGACCCTCCTAGCGAAGAATTTCGCCCATTTCATCATTATAATAAGAAAGTTTAGGAAATATAATTTTAACTGTAGTACCTTCATTTTTTGGAGATTCAATTTCTAATTGGTGACCTAATTTTTGACTTAGTTGATTTGCTAAATAAAGGCCTAATCCGGTTGCATTTTGGTTGAATTGACGCCCGTTATTCCCGGTAAATCCTTTGTCAAAAACGCGAGCTAAATCTGCGTTCGGGATACCAATGCCATTATCTTTAATGGCTAATATCGTTTCTTTTTCAGTATCTTTAAGAGAAATAACGATTTCACCATTATTTGGTGTGTATTTTAATGAATTGGTAATCACTTGATTTAAGATAAAACGTAGCCATTTTGAATCAGTTAGAACGGAAATATCTGTACTGTTAAAAACGAAACGAATATGTTTTGAAAAAAATAAGTTCATATTATCCCGAATGACAAGATTAACTACTTTTTTTAGTGAATCATCTTGAATTAAATAATCATTTGAAAAGCTATCTAAACGAGAATAATAAATCACTTGTTCAACAAAATTTTCAATGTTTTTTAATTCAATTTCAGTTTGCATGACTTGTTTTTCAGATAGCTTGCCATCAGATGTTTCAATTAGTAACTGAATAGCAGCTAAGGGAACTTTAATATCATGAATCCAAGCATTTAAAAAATCCTCTTGTTCTTGTTGTTTAGACAAGATATTATTTATTTGTATTTGATGATTGTTTAATAGGGCATTAACATAACCCTGATATAAACGTTGTTCATTGGAATGTGCACCATTAATAGGAATCAATAAATCTGCTGTTGCTGGATCAATTGGTAATTTAAATTTTTGGTACCATTGATGATTAATCCAGTAACGTGTTACAACAAAAATACTTGATATAATAACTACCAGAATATCTATATATAATAATGTAGATAAAACAATGTTATGGAATGGATCAAACCACAATACAAGATTAATTAAGAGAATAACTAGAAGGAAAAAGATGATTGTTGTAATTCTATCTGAAATGTACTTAAAAAATGTCATTAGTGTCTCCTAAGGGATAAGATAACCTTGTCCTACCTTTGTCTCGATAAAATTGGGTAATCCAGCTTGTGCTATTTTTTTACGAACGCGATTAATATTAACGGTTAACGTATTGTCATCAACAAAATGTTCGTCTTCCCAGAGTTCTCGAAGTAATTTTTCACGGCTAACAATTTTCCCTGTCTGACGCATTAAATATTGCAGTAACTGGTACTCATTTTTTGATAAATCAATAATTTTATCGTTAAATTTTGCAGTTCCATTTTGTAAATTCAAAAAAAGGCCATTATGCTCGAGTGTTTCTGGTCCCATTTCTGCGTAATTGTAAGTGCGTCGTAATAATGCAGAAATTTTTGCAACTAAAACTTCCATTGAGTAAGGTTTATTTACGAAGTCATCGCCACCCATATTCATTGCCATAACCATATCCATATTGGTATTTCGGCTTGAGATAAATATAATTGGTACATTTGATATTTCACGGATTTTTTTACACCAGTAAAAGCCATCAAAATCGGGTAAATTAATGTCTAATAAAACTAAATGTGGTTTTTTTTCAATGAATTCAAGATCAATTTCACTAAAATTATTAATTAAAATAGGGTTGAATCGCCATTTTGCTAGACTATCTGCAGTAATGTTGGCAATTGTTTTATCATCTTCAACAATCATTATACTAAACATATTATCACCTCTTTAAAGTAAGAACTATTTACCCTACAATACCGGTTTTTAGCATTAAATTCAAATAGATAAAAAGCGTAAATAAATATTGGCGTAATTATCCTATATATAGGATAATACTTGGTAATAGGAGAAATGAAATTATGACATTTATTGAAGTAGATCACGTTAAAAAAATTTATGGAATGAAGTTTAATAGATCGACTGCAATTGATAATATTTCGTTTGTAATTGATTCAGGAGAATTTGTTGGTATTATGGGACCATCTGGTGCAGGAAAAACGACGTTATTAAATATGATGTCGACTATTGATAAGCCAACTTTTGGACATGTTAGAATAGATAACCAGGATATAACACAATATAATGAAAAAAAATTGTCTGAGTTTAGA
This sequence comes from Dellaglioa sp. CoH-56-MRSF-14, assembly GCF_056782115.1. The sequence continues at coordinate 6,346 of NZ_JBXAYB010000008.1, forward strand.
AGACAACAGTTAGGGTTTATTTTTCAAGATTTTAATTTACTTAATTCGTTGACTATCAAGGAAAATATAATTTTGCCCTTAGCATTGGATAAAGTAAATGTAGAAATAATTGAGGCAAAACTTGCTAATATTGCTAATATTTTAAATTTAAATAATATTTTAAAACATTTTCCAAATGAAATTTCAATTGGTCAACAGCAGAGGGTTGCAGTTGCACGAGCTATTATAACGGCACCCAAAATGTTATTCGCAGATGAACCGACAGGAAGTCTAGATTCAAAAGCAGCTACGGAACTATTGAAGTATTTAACAGACGTGAATGAAAAGCAAAAGATGACGCTCATGATGGTAACTCATGATGCATTTACAGCTAGTTATTGTAAAAGAATTATTTTTATTAAAGATGGGAATATCTTTGCCGAAATTAGGCGAGATGGCTCTAGAAAAGAATTTTTCCAAAAAATAATTGATATGCAAGCAGCTATTGGTGGGGGAAAGCAATGAAACCACTAGTGAATATTGTTTTTAAAAGTATTTGGCGCAGTTTATGGGATTATTTAATTTACATTATTGCTAGTGCGATAGCAGTTACAGTTTATTTTTCATTTTTGTCAATGTCAATTAACAAAGAGTTAACACAAAATGCGCGCGTAGAGTTACCAATTTCTGTTACTTTACGTATTAGTAGTTTTTTAATTTTGATTTTTATTGCTTGTTTCATGATGTACACTAATCTTTTTGTGGCGAAACGGCGAGAAAAAGAAATTGCTGTTTACCATCTTCTTGGAGTGAAAAAAAAAGAAATTGCGACAATGCTATTTATTGAAAATTTAATTCTAGGTAATATAGCATTACTGATTGGTTTAGTGGTTGGTGCGATCTTTTCTAAATTATTTGCTATGATTTTGTTGAGGGCTATGTTTATTGTGGCAGATACCAATATTATTATATCTTGGCATAGTTTAATTAGTACAATAGTTATCTTTAACGTTATCTTTTTAATGATGTCAACTGTTAATGCAAGTGTTATTTATCGTAAACAATTAGTTTCATTGTTTAAAAATAGTGATAATGCCAGTGTCGAAAAATTTGGACCATTTAAACGATTTATGGCTATCATTAGTATCTTTTTTATTATTGTACCTTTATTTATGGCAGTAAATTTTGAAAATTTGGGACCTATTTTTAATGTTTGGTTACGTAAAAATGATTATTTTTTAGCAGTATTGATTATTGCAATTATGATTATCTTAGGGACTCTTTTGATTTTTAATTATTTGGTGCCGATAATGATAAGTATGATACAAAAATGGCGACATTTTATGTATCGGGGTGGTAGGCTACTTGCTTTTTCTAATTTAAAAGTCAGTTTAAGACAAAATAAGGTCATCTTAAGTTTAATGACTTTATTAATAATGTTCTCTTTATCTGTATTTATTGGAGTGGCTACGTTGTATTCATATTCCCAAAAAACAATTGATCAAGTGGCACCAGCTCATTTTATTACGGACGATTATCATTTAAAAACTGTAAAAAAAGTATTAAAACAAAACAATTTAATAGTGAAACAGCAAGTAAGTGGACATCTTAAAATTGTACCGATGAAAACAAGTGTTCAATTAAAAGCAAATAATCAAAGTGAAGCTAAAATTGTGCCAATTACAATAATGTCAGAAACAGATTATAATCATGCGCGTAAAATTCAAGATGATTTAGAACCGATTAAGATTAAATCGAATGAGACAGTTATGATTTTACACAAGTTAGCAAGATATCAAATTAATGATGATAACCAGCTCATTCAATTTAAGCAAAAATCAATGAACAAATTAAAGATAAAAACATACTTAAGTACGTTTCCGTATGGTGAAATACATTACATTCAAAATTTGTTAATTGTTAAAGATAGTGTCTACAAACGTGTTGATAGCAACACAAAATATGGACTTACAGCTATTAATATTAAAAATTATCAGGAATTTGCACAATCTAAAAATGATTTCGGACATAAATTAGATAATCAATCTAAAGAACAGACCTATTTGCAGCAGACAGGGACAACATTATCGAATGTCCGTTATAAATTTTCTAATCAAATTAAGTCAAACTACCATTATCGAAATTTGGGTGTGAGAAATCAAGTTGAAAAAAATGTTAACGAATTAGATGGGTTTTATATTTATATAGCATGTTTTATTAGTATTATTTTAGTATTAGCAACTTGTAGTATTTTAATGTTACAACAAATGATAGATCTTAGACAAAATCAAAAAACTTATTCACTAATGCAAAGTCTAGGTGTGACCAAAAAAGAGATTAAGCGAATTATTTATCAGCAAACAGCCAGTTTATTTTTAATTCCGGTTATTTTAGGATCGATAGAAGCAATATTTACTTTTAATATTTATGTCGCATTATTTGATCAACCTAACCTAAATGTTCTCATTTTCTTCTGGGGGACCTTCTATGTGATGTATTTAGGCTTATTTTTAATTACCGTGAGAGTGTTGAATCGGATAATAAATAACAGAGTTTAAGAACGGTTAAATGATTAATAGCCTAAAAGTTAGAAAACTTTTTAGGCTATTTTTTGGTTGGAAATTAAACATTTTTGGGGAATAACTATTGTAAAAAAATAGCTAATTAATGACTTGTTTGAGTCATTAATTAGCTATTAATATCGTTTGTGGAATACGGATTGTTTTTAACTAATTGGATTAATCTTTTATATTAATTAATTCATTAACAGAATACACTGCGTCTATGGGAGTAATTTGAAACTCACTTTCATAGTACTTTAACTGTTTATAATTTGACGTTTTACGCCAATTAATAAAATCAGATTGTTGCTTCCAAATTGTTAAAAAAACATAATTATAACCTTTAGATAAAGACTGTAATGTGTAAAAAGAAATGATACCAGTTGGTTTTGTTTGTTCATTAATAAAAGTTTGTACTTGAGCTAAGTAAACTTTACTTTCTTCATCGCTCAAAGTAATATATTTAAAATGATAAAAACCTTGCCATGAATCCATTCCTACATGATATCGAACACGGAAGTCTAATCCAGAGTAGAAAATAGAATTATCATCTGATGTGTCTAATAAGTAAGAATTATTGTACTTATTAATTGGATTAAGTAGAATAAATGATCGGGATGGATTATTTCGAATTATAGACTTTAAAAAATATTCAGCGCCTAATGCTGTGTTTATATGATTTAACAAAGATACATCTCCCATTTACTTTAATTCATTATTAAGTATAGCCCAAAAAAAGGTATAATAGAGTCAAAAGTAACAGGAAGGACAATTAAAAATGAAGTTGACAATTTTAGGATTCTATGGGGGTTATCCTGCCCATACAGTTGGAACTAGTTCATATTTAATTCAGAGTAATGGTTTTAATTTATTGTTGGACTGTGGAAGTGGAGCAATGCTTAGTCTAGAACCTAAACTAGATTCCTTGAAGTTAGATGCAGTTGTTTTATCACATTATCATCAGGATCATATCGCAGATGTCGGCGTTTTACAGTATAGCTGGCAGATTAACGGTGAACAAGTGAAGCAACCACTTCCTATTTATGGGCCATCTATTGATCAAGAAGCATTAGCAAAATTAACTTGGGCAAATGCGACAATTGGAATAGGATATAAGAATAAAGAAGTTATAGACATTGGGCCTTTTACTTTTGAATTTTTAGAAACAATTCACCCAGTGCCTACATATGCTATGAGAATAACGGAACGGGCAACTGGGAAGGTCTTTGTTTTTACAGCTGATACGGCGTATGACGAAAAATTAAATGAAATTAGTCAAAATGCAGATATATTAATGACCGATACAAACTTTTTTGATGATAAAATTGGCAAAAAATGGCATATGACATCTACCGAGTCTGGAAAGTTTGCTCGTTTAAATAATGCTAAAAGATTAATTTTAACGCATTTACCAGCAAATGGTTCCCACGAATTATTAAAAGAACAAGCTGAATTATCAGCTGGCAATAATATCGATATAATACTCGCAAAAAAATATTTAGAACTAATTTTGTAATCGGATACATATTGTTAAATTTTTTTAACAATATGTATCTTTTTTTTGAAAAATAAAATAATGATAAGATTGTTGCAAATAAACGATTAAGTGCGTGTTACGTACTTTTAGTAAGTATATATCGAGTGTAAAGTATATTAAATAATTGAGATAGCAAATTATTTTTCATTCAATAAATAATAATAACTATAAAATATATGTAATATCATACTCGAAATATAAAAAACAATATCAAAAATGATGTCATTTAATCATTTAATAATGAACACAAATGAATTAAATGTATTATTAGTAAAAATATTAATTAGTAAATTTTTTTAATAAAATGGTAGTAATTTGTTTGATAATAAGTTACAATTGTTTTATAGGAATTGATAAATTTTTTATTAAAAGGAGAGAGCGCATATGGTAACTTTATATACTTCACCAAGTTGTACATCTTGTCGAAAAGCACGTGCATGGCTTAAGGAAAATAATATTCCATTCCAAGAACGTAATATTTTTTCTGAGCCTCTCAACATTGATGAAATTAAAACAATTTTGCAAATGACTGAAAATGGAACAGAAGAAGTTATTTCTAAACGCTCAAAAGTTTATCAGGAACTAGATATGGACTTAGACGATTTACCACTTCAAGAATTATTCTCATTAATTCAAGATAATCCTGGTTTATTACGTCGTCCTATTATTCTAGATGAAAAACGATTACAGGTTGGATATAACGAAGACGAAATTCGTCGCTTCTTACCAAGGGATGTACGTGCTTTAGAATTACAAAAGGCACAATTACTTGCTGGATTTTAATTAATTTAAAATTAAATAATATTGAAACATTAGTTTTTAATAAGGTAACATGGTAAAATTCAGGAAGACGCATTCCTGAATTTTTTTTATTTAGTTTAAACTACTTTACAAATAGTAAATTTTAGATAGAATTAAGGTCAAGTTATCAGAAAGATGGGTGATTAGTAATGAAAATGGAAAAAATAAATGAAAATACAATTCGTGTTTTAGTTGAAGATGAAGATTTATCTAAAAGAGGTATTACTGTTTTAGATTTATTAGGTAATAGAACTCAAATTGAAGATTTCTTTTATAGTATTTTACGCGAAGTAGACACGGAACATGAATTTGAAAATAATGAAGCAGTTACCTTCCAGGTATTACCTAATCGAGATGGCTTGGAGTTATTTATCAGTCGTGGAAAGCCAGACGAGACGCAAAATCCGAAAGAAATAAACATTTCTGATTTATCTGAGAATGATGATCTAGGAAGCTTTATAAAAGATAGATTAGCTGAGCTTGAAGACAGTGACAATGACTCACAAGATACTGTTGGATCGGGTTATAAAAAATCTGCTCAAACAAGAATGTTTGAATTTGGGGACTTCGAAGATTTTATTCAATTAGCTAAAATTTTTAGACCAACAAATACACAAAGCAATTTATTTAAAGTCCAAAATAAATATTTTTTAGAACTAATTTTTGATAAAGATAATACAACAAAAGAAACAATCGAAAATGATATAGCTGTCGCATTAGAGTATGCACAGGTTGTCTCATCGACAGGACCATTTATGGAAGAACGTGGTAAAAAGATTATGTCATCTGACGCACTCTCTGAGGCAAGAAGATACTTTAAATAAACAAACTAATCGAAAAAGGTTAGTTTGTTTTTTTGCGTATTTAAATTGTAACAAGGGGTAATTTGAATGATATTTGCAAAACAAGAACACGTAGATGAGTTGGTATGCGCAATAAATTTTAAGCAAAACAATAAATATTTTTGTCCTGGTTGCGGAGAGCGTGTTGTCTTTAAAGAAGGCCCGCAAAAACAAGCTCATTTTGCTCATTTTAAAAAGTCATGTCATTTTTTTTCAGAAGGTGAAACGAAAATACATGTCACAGGGAAAAATTTAATTAAAATGTGGGCAGAAAAAAGACATAAAAGAGCAGATATTGAGCAATATTTGCCTAAACTAAAGCAACGACCGGATGTTTTAATAAATTTAAAAAATAGCCAGTTAGTCGTAGAGTACCAATGCAGTCCGTTGACGCTAAAAGATTTTAACAAAAGGACTGACGGTTATAAACAAAATGGGTATCGTATTTTTTGGATTCTAGGGATGAAACATCGTTTAAATAAAAAATTAACACAACAACAAGCAATGTTTATAAATTTCCATAAAAATATTGGTTATTTCTTAGTATTTATCGATACTGAGCGACAGTGTTTAATTTTAAATTATGAATTATGGTTTGAAAATTTATATGGTATTCGTTACTGCACAAAAGTATTTAATGATGTAACAGACTTAATGGTATTTATCAAAAATAATTGTAGGAATAAAACTTTGAATTTGTCACCAGCAGACTTGTTCCGTCAATTGACTAAGTTAGAGAAAAATTGTTATTATTTGAATCATTATTTAAAGCAACAGATTGATTTTTGCTACATGCAGCGATATTATTTTATGGGATTTCCGATATATTGCTTGAGTCAGACGCGTCTTCCGCCAATCTATCGACATGATGACTTTTTTTGGAGAATTCGAGTTATTTTAGATTTGCAAAAATATACCACTGATGTTATTTCGAAAAAAGAGCTTGAGTTATTATTTAACCTGCAACAAAAAATCACAAAAACTCTTTTTGAAATGCCACTTGTTGGTCATCTAGCAATTAAACAAGTTAATAATGCATATATTAAGGGTTTAATTAAAAATCATATTTTAATACCAATTAAAGAATCCGAAAATTATCGAATTGACAATCAGATTGTATGGTCCAGTGATATATCGCTAAAAATGGAAAATTTACAGTTGAGGCATACATTTATTTCAAATTTTGATTAAAAATATGTTATCTTATAGGAGTAAATAAACGATATTCGGAGGCTTTTTATGACAGTAGCTAAGCAATTACCAAAGCGTGAAGAGGTACCAGAAAATTTAACGTGGGATGTAGAAAAAATATATGGTTCAGATTCATTATTTGAAGAGGATTACAAAAAAATTGAAGAATCTGTAGTAACTATCGCTAACTTTAAAGGTACATTGAGTCAAGATAGTACAACAATGTTACGTGGATTAGAAGCTATTTTGGCGCTTGAACGGATGCTCGAAAAAGTATACGTGTATGCGAATTTAAAAAATGATCAAGATACAGAAAATTCAACATATCAAGCTTTAAATTCAAGGGCTGGCGCCTTGGCAGCTAAGGTATCGGCTGCTATTTCTTGGTTTGAACCTGAAATTATTGCGATACCAGAGGATACTTTAAAGCAATTTATGTCTGATAATCCTGATTTAAAAGGCTATCGTCATTTTTTTGATAGTTTATTATTGGAGAAGGATCATGTCCTTTCGCATGCTGAAGAAACGCTCTTAGCTGGAGCAGGGGATATATTTAGCGCCTCTTCTAAAACGTTTGAAATACTGAACAATGCTGATTTGAAATTTCCAGTTGTTCAAGACGAACAAGGTAATGATGTTCAATTATCACAAGGTATTTATGGGGTCCTTCTAGAATCAACTTCTAGAAGTGTTAGAGAACAGGCCTTTAAAAAATTATATGAAGTCTATGGTCAATTTCAAAACACACTAGCTTCAACACTTTCAAGCCATGTTAAAGTTCATAACTATAGTGCACAAGTTCGACATTATAAAAGTGCCAGAGATGCGTCATTATCAAATAATCAGATACCTGAAGTTGTCTACAATACACTAATTGAGCAGGTTAATAAGAATTTACCGTTGTTACACCGTTATGTTGCATTACGTAAGAAAATTTTAAAAGTTGAAAAATTACATTCATACGATTTATATACACCAATAACAGGCGAACCCGCACTAAGTTACACGTATGATGAAGCGAAAAGTGAGGCATTAAAAGCCTTAGATAAAATGGGACCTGATTATCTAAGTCATGTTCAAGAGGCATTTGATAACCGTTGGATTGATGTTGTTGAAAATCAAGGTAAAAGAAGTGGTGCCTATTCATCAGGTATGTATGATACAGCACCATATATGTTATTAAACTGGCAAAATAATGTAAATAATCTTTATACATTGGTACATGAAATGGGACATAGTATTCATAGTTACTATACGCATCATAATCAGCCTTATTTGTATGGTGATTATCCAATTTTTTTAGCAGAAATTGCGTCAACAACTAATGAAAATACGTTAACACATTATTTATTAAAGACTCAAACAGATCCTAAGGTTAGGGCATTTTTACTTAATTATTATTTAGACGGGTTTAAAGGAACTATCTTCCGTCAAACACAATTTGCAGAATTTGAACATTGGATTCATGAGGAAGACGCGGTTGGAAACCCACTAACGGCTGATAAACTGTCTAAATACTATGCTGATTTAAATCAAAAATATTATGGAGAGAGTTTAGAACGTGATCCAGAAATTGCAATGGAATGGTCAAGAATTCCGCATTTTTATTATAATTATTATGTCTATCAATATGCAACAGGGTTTGCTGCTGCAACCACTTTATCTGAGGGAATCACTAGTGGAAAACCTGATGCATTAGAAAACTATTTGAATTATTTGAAAGCTGGGAGTTCAGATTTTCCAGTTGATGTCATGAAAAAAGCAGGTGTAGATATGACTAAGTCAGCATATCTAGTTAACGCATTTGCTGTATTTGAAGCAAGATTGAATGAATTAGAGGCATTATTACCTCAAATCTTAGAGAAATAAAAAATACGTAACTTAGTTAAAAAACTAAGCTACGTATTTTTATTTTATAAAACGTATAGTTGGTTTTGAGGGTTAATTGCTTGATGTAAGTCATTTTGAATATTAAAATCACCAGCACAAACTTTCGAAATATCTACTAAATCAGCATCTGGGAAGGATACACCACAGTCTAGACCATCAATATTATTAATGACGATTGTGGGATGCATTGTAACGTTCATATCATTGGCAATTTTTTGATCATTTTTAAATGATTTTTTTGCTAACACTGAATGTCTATCTTCATTAAACATTTCCCAGTTTAAGTTAACTTCTTTAGCAACTCGTTGAATGAGCTCTTCTGAGTAACAAGTGCTATCTTGAACTAAAGCCGCTTGAATTGCCATTAAGAAATCACGTCCACGTTTTTTTCCTTGAAAAAGAGCTGCTTTATAATCTAAAGCGGCTTGGTAAATTGACCCAGATAACACATTTCGAAGCGCTAAGTTACGTGTATCAAGATTTTTTTCAATCATGACATTGTGCACTGTTTGGATGTTTAACATGGGTACAAATTGGAATGAGATTTTTTGGGGAGATAGACGAATAAAGTCTAAAACCTTTTGTTCAGATTTGAAGCATTTTGTACCTAATGGGTTGACAAATAAATAAATTTCTAGCAAGAGTACTCCTCCAATTATAGTGATTAGATTTAAAATCGTGTGGGGTTTGATTTCATTTCTGTTTTAATAACTATTACCACTTTACCAAATTTTTTTTTTTTTTCAATTATTAACACTTAATTAATAACAGATATTATTAAAATTACTTGTTTTTTGAAAGATTTGGTAACATTGTGAGGTTAATTCGGAACTGAATCACTAATTTATGCTAAAATGAGATGAGTAAATTGAATAATAGAATAGAGTGATAAAATGGTAGAAGATTGGAAATATTTCTTTAGACCCTATGAACAGGCCGTTTCAGAAATGAAAATAAAAATGCGTGGTTTAAGAAAACAGTTCACGGGTATTGGTCAACATTCGCCAATTGAATTTGTGACAAGTCGGGTTAAATCAGTTGATAGTATTTTAGAGAAAATTGAACGACGTCAAATTTCTGAAGAACGTTTAGAAACTGACATGCAAGATATTGCGGGTATTCGCATTATGTGCCAATTTGTTGATGATATTTATCAGGTTGTTGACTTATTACGTTCTCGAAATGATATGACCGTTGTAGAAGAACGTGACTACATTACTAATAAAAAAGCGAGCGGTTATCGCTCATATCATATTGTACTTAAGTACCCGGTTCAAATGATAAATGGAGAAAAAAATGTACTTGTTGAAATTCAAATTCGCACGTTAGCTATGAATTTTTGGGCAACGATTGAGCACTCTTTAAATTATAAATATCAAGGAGAATTTCCTAGCCAATTAAATGCACGGCTCGAACGGGCAGCAGAGGCTGCGTTTAAATTAGACACTGAAATGTCCGAAATTAGAGAAGAGATTCAAGAAGCGCAGCATTTATTTTATGGTAAGGGTTTAAACAAAAAATAAACATTAGGTATCATGGGCGTCAGGAAAAGAGGGTTACGAATGAAAGTTGCTATTTTCGAAAATGATGGGGAAAAATCGCAAAAAGTTGGTAAAGAACTGTATCAAAAACTAACGGATGCACATATCGTAATTGATAATAGTCATCCTGAAATTGTGATTACGGTTGGTGGGGATGGAACTTTGCTTTCTGCTTTCAAACATTACCAAGATAACCTTGAAAACATTAGATTTGTTGGCGTACATACAGGGCATTTAGGTTTTTATACGGATTGGCGAGATGATGAAATTTCAGATTTAGTTACTAGTCTCCAATCAGATAATAAACAATCAATTAATTATCCATTATTAGATGTTAAAGTTGATTATTTTGATGCAGAATCAGAAAGATTTCTTGCATTAAATGAATCAACCTTAAAAAGGATTAACAATACAATGGTAACGGATGTTTATATTGGTGATCAGTTATTTGAAAAGTTTCGTGGAGATGGTTTGTGCATTTCTACGCCTACTGGATCTACTGCCTATAATAAATCGGTTGGTGGAGCGGTTATTCATCCCGAACTCGAGTCAATACAAATGGCAGAAATTGCGTCTATTAACAATCGTGTGTTTAGGACGCTAAGCTCACCAGTTATTGTGGCTTCAAATGATTGGATTACACTGAAACCAACACAAAGCAGTGACTTTGTTTTTAGTATAGACCAAGAAATCTATCATAATCGGCAAATTAAGGCAATTAAATATAAAATAGCGAAGGAACACATTTGTTTTGCCAAATATCGACATAATAATTTCTGGAAACGTGTAAATGAGGCGTTTATTGGTAGTGATTATGCAGATTGATTGGCAGTATACAGGGACGTCTCCTCAAAAAGTGAAGACTTTTCTGAAAAATGAAGGTGTATCTAGGCGATTACTTGCAACGCTTAAGTATTGTGGTGGTAAGCTATTAGTCAACGATAACGAGCAGTGGGCAATTGACTTCATTCAAACAAATGATAAAGTGAGTATTGTTCTACCAGCTGAGAAAAATAAAAATGAATTAAAAAAATCGTTTGTACCAATTGATATCGTTTTTGAAGATCGCGATTTTTTAATTATTAATAAACCAGCACATGTTGCCTCAATTCCTTCATATTTACATCCGGAGGATACCTTGATTAATCGTGTCGCAGGCTATTATCAAAATCGACATTTAAATGATTTTATTCCACATATTGCGACGCGACTTGATCGTGATACGAGTGGGTTAGTATTGTTTGCTAAACATCGATTTGCTCACGCTTTATTGGATCAACAGTTACAAAATCATCTAATTAAAAAGTACTATACAGCATTTGTCGAAGGACAGATTGAAACTCCGCATGGGACAATTGATGAGCCAATTATGCGTGATCCAGAATCATTCATTAAGAGGCAGGTTGGCCATGGGGAAGGTAGTCAAGTAGCTTTAACTGAGTATTGGTTAGAGAAATCTGTAAAAGGTATTAGTCAATATAAAATCCAATTACATACGGGGAGAACACATCAAATTCGTGTTCATTTTGCATCCACAGGGCATCCCTTAGTTGGTGATACATTGTATGGTGGGCATATAATTATGCCAATGCAACGCCAAGCGCTACACTGTAGTGAAATTGAGTTTTATCAACCATTTACACATGAACAGATAAATGTTCAGAGTCACCTTGCATCGGATATGCAAAAATTTATAAATAAAAAATAAACGAGGTATTCATCATGGTGGATACAGAAAAATATAACCAAATAAAAACTGAAGAAATTATTGATTCGCTTGAAAAGAATCAACAATATAATTTTCACAATGAATTTACAGATTTGCATGTTTATGAGCAAGCTGAGATTTTTTCAGTGCTTAATAAAGAGCAACGCCAAAAGGTGTATCAGTACCTGACGCCTAAGGAATTGAGTGACACATTTGATGCCGCTGAAGATGATCCGGAAGATGTTGTTAAATATTTTGATGAAATGTCTCTAAAGTATGTGGCTGAGTTATTAGATAATATGTACACTGATAATGAGGTTGACCTGTTGGGACAACTGGATCAGCATAAATTAGCGAGATATTTAGGTCTGATGGATAAAGATAAGGCCTATGAAATAAAAAGTCTGCTGCATTATGAAGATAAGACAGCTGGTGCTATTATGTCAACTGATTTTGCCTCAATAACCTCAGATCAAACAGTGAGTTCTGCAATGCGTACTTTAAGAGAAGAAGCAAGTGATGCGGAAACAATTTACTATGATTATGTTATTAATAATGATCAGCGTTTGATGGGGATTGTAACATTACGTAATTTATTAATGAGTAATGAGAAGGCGTTAATTGGAGATATCATGACGACACCAGTTATGTCTGTTAAAGCTGATGACGATCAAGCAGACGTTGCCAAGATGATTCGGGATTATAACTTTTTAGCAATGCCAGTTACAAATTATGATGAACAATTAATTGGTGTGATTACTGTTGATGATATTATTGATGTTATTGATGAAGAATCGGCTGAGGATTACTCTGGTTTGGCCGGTGTCGATACTGAAGATCAAACAGAAAATCCATTTAAAGCAGCATCAAAACGTTTGCCATGGTTGATAACGTTATTATTTTTAGGTATGTCAACGGCAAGTTTAGTTAGTCATTTTGAAGGGTTACTGAGTGAAGCAAGTATTTTAGCTGTCTTCATTTCATTGATTACAGGAACGGCCGGTAATGCCGGAACACAAAGTTTAGCTGTTGCTGTTCGACGCCTAGCTGTAAAAGATGACAATGAACAAAGTGTGCTTAGACTAATTATAAGTGAAGTTTTCACTGGATTAGTAATTGGGGTTGTAACGGGTATTTCCGTCACTTTAATTGTCGGACTCTGGAAGGGTAACTTTGTTCTCGGGATGGTGATAGGACTTGCAATGATGTGCGCTATTACGGTGGCAAATTTAGCGGGTAGTTTTATACCAATTTTAATGGATAAAATTGGTGTTGATCCAGCAGTTGCATCAGGGCCATTTATTTCGACATTGAGTGATTTAACTTCTGTGTTAATTTATTTTAGTATTGCACAAGTATTCTTAAAATTTTTTATTGCGACTTAAAGAAAAACTTAAAAAGGTTCCAACAACTTCAGATTGAGTGATGTAATAATCCCTTTATGGTTGTCAGATGAAATAATATAATTTCATCCGATAATCATGGAGGGATTTTTGTATGTCC
>NZ_JBXAYB010000009.1:0-12100 GCF_056782115.1 Dellaglioa sp. CoH-56-MRSF-14
CCGCTTGTATCAAGGGTTTCAGCCATTTCTTGTCGGCGTCCGATTTCGTGATGTCCGCTTGTATCAAGGGTTTCAGCTGTTTTATTATTTTCTTGTCGGCGTCCGATTTCGTGATGTCCGCTTGTATCAAGGGTTTCAGCCGTTTTATTAGCAAAATCCCGTTTAATATACACGTCTTTTGCTGTAACTTCTAAATCAGCAAGGTAAAGTCTGCGTTTAATTACAGTTGTATTCAATTAGTCTAACCAAAATCAATTTGATCTAACATGGTTTCCCGACTCGCTTGGTCTAAGCCAAGGTAAGTTAACGTCATAGCTTCACTAGAATGATTCAGTAAGTGCATGACTAAGCCAATGTTGTAATTTGACTGTGTATAGACACGGTAAGCGCCGGTTTTACGCATGGTATGTGTGCCGAGATAGTTGATACCTAATAAATCTCCAACGCGTGCCATGATTTTATAAAACTGCTTCTCAGTGATATGACGATCTGGATGGGCCGTTGAGGGAAATAACCAATCAGAATTGATATTTTCTTGGACTAGCCAATCATGATACTGCAGTAAGTCTTGTTTAACTGGCTTTAAATATAACGTGTTTGCTTTACCGGTCTTTTTATCATGAATAAAGGCCGTGTGTTTAACAGAACCGTCTGGATTATAGACATCTGATTTTTTTAAGGTCATGACATCACTCACCCGCAGTAGGGTGGCTTTACCAACTTGAAAGATGGTGTAGTTACGCCGACCCGCCCGAAAACTATCTAGTAAAGTATCTTGTACCATCTTTAAGACGTTGGAATCTTTGATGGGTAGTACGATTTGTTGCACCATGTTTTACCTATTCCTCACTTTACTTAATAAAATTTCTTTATCCTTAGGATCATTTAAAGCGTGAATCTTTGCATGACAATTAGGACAGACGGCAATACAATTTTCAATTGTATCTTCTCCACCATCTGATAAATAATTTATATGATGGGCATGCAAAAATGGCTGATTATATTTATCTAAAAATGGGGCTAATTGTTCACAAAGAGAACAATATCCATTAGCAATGCGTTTAACGTAGTTAGCAATGTAAGGACTCCTCTCAAAGGAAATAGTATTCACAAATCTTGAACTAGCCTTGTCATTAGGATTATTTTTATGGAATTCATGGTTGGAACGACTAATTTCTTGGGCCATTTCAGCTAATTTTGATTGTGGCAATTTTTGCAAATGTTTATCTTGCTGAATTGTATGACTCTGGATAATGGATAGTGGTAATTCCCCATTGCCGTTCTTTATCGTAAGAGGGAATTTATAAACTAATCTGTAATTATGATTAGCATCTAACTCACTCGCTTTGTACGGATTATTTGACAAATAAACTATTCCTCTGTAAATATATTCACGGCTAACAAATGACTCAAACAGATGGATCGTGATGTTATCTTGATTAGCTTCAACTATTTTCTTATTGTTTCTGGTTAACTCTTGGTCACCTTCTTTTCCTTGACCCGTATAATGCAACGTGTCTTTTTCCCAAGAATCTTGATAAGGCACATCTTTCTGATTAGCACTCTGATGAAAAGAAAATATAACTAGACTCCGTGTTTTAGTTGAAAATCTGACACCACCAGAATTAGATACCCTGAAGATCTCCATTATTTGGGCATTACTATATACATCACCAGTTATTAAAAGATTATTTTTGTCCATACTTTTGCATCCTTTTTTGGGGTTATTATAACATTAAAATAAAAAGAAGCCCCTGTTATCTAGTGATTAGATAACAGGGGCTGTTTTAATAGGTTTTCATAGGGTCGATTATATAATTATAGACCCTGAGTTAAGGAATGTACTGATGTTTTCTAGTATAGTCCCTAGTTTGATAATATTTATTGTATTTTTCTGTATTTAGTTATTCGATGATATCGAGGCTAATATGTCAGTCTTCCAAGCAGCCATTGGTTGGTATATCAATTTTTATAATCGAAATCGTATCTCAAATATTGCCTAAGTAACTGAATAAAAATAGTCCAATTTATTGACTTCTGAGCAATATTACCATCCTTGAAGTATAGAGGATCCTTATGGACAACTAACATTGGGACACCTATAGTACCGACGAGAGGAACCTATGAAATGTTACACAAAAGCTATAAGACAACTGATTGAGTTGATTATACCAACGTGCATAAAAACATTGTTGCGACAAAATAATATGTTGCTTGCTAATGTAGGGTTGGTTAGTCTTATAGACTTTTATTATCTGTAAACCCTTGTCCCTCAACGGTTTACAGATAAGGCTTAGTCTAAAATTGCTCTTTTTTTAAACATTAAACTTTTCTATTAACTTAATAATAATAACCACGGGCGAACTTAACCGTTGTGTTGACGGGTGCTTATCACGTAGCTTTCATATTTAACGATCAACAAAGTATTTTTTGATGCACAAAATAACTTTTATACTTCTTATCAGTGGTTCAGGCAAAAAAGAGTAAGAATTATTTAAATTCTTACTCTCGCTACATCTCCTTTTTGAGTTTAATATATTGCCAACACCGATAATACAATAGATGTTTTCTGAATAACCTATATCAACTTTTTATATTTTGGCTAAGTTTACTTTCACGTTTTAATATCTTACGATCATTTAAGACCAAATAAATTGTTAGAATAAATATTAACCCTAAGGCAATAAAAATAACAGAAGAGTTAGCTTGCCATCCGAATTTATCAACCAGTATACCAATCAAGGCAGTTGCTCCAACCTCTCCTAATACGTATTGGAAAAAGCCAATGAAGCCCGTCGAGAGACCAACAGCAAATTTAGGAACTGCTTCATTGATCATTAATCCGATAAGTGTTGCAGGTGCATAAATCAAAGTTCCCATAAAGAACAAATCAATAGTTATGAGGGTTTGATTTGTGCTAAAGAAATAAATAAGTAATGAGGCAGTTAATCCAAATAAACACCATAGACAAACTAACGCACGCTGCCCTTTTAGCTTATCCGATAAAATCCCCATTATAATAACACCTGGTACGGCAGCAATTTCAAAAATTCCTACTAACCATTTAGAGAAAGACGGGGTAAATCCTTTGGTAGGTAGATAACTAGGGATCCAACTCATGATTCCATAGCGAATGATATAAATCGCCATTGAAGTTACGGCCACAGCCCAAACAATTTTATTCGAAACGATATGCTTTATAAATACTTGCATAATAGAAAGATCAGTATTGTCATTGTTATCAATCTGGCCTTCACCTGTCACCTCTACTGTATCATCATATTTTGAAACAGGGGGTAGTCCTTCAGCAATAGGGCTTTCAGAATTAATGACCAGCATTAGTGTTGCAATCGTGACAGAAACGACTGATGCGGTTAAAAAAATAGCAGCAATTGAATTACTAAATAAAAATGCAGCCAACTCTACAGTCAGCACACACAAAAATGCACCGGCATTATGAGCAGAAGACCAAATAGCATAAGCCGTCCCACGCTTTTTCTTAGAAAACCACAAACTAATTTCACGCTGACATGCTGGGGCTCCCATAGCTTGAGCAGAAGCCATTAATAACATAAGCGCAATAATAACATAAAAATTATGAGTGAAAGCAAGGCCGGCATTAAAAAAAGCAGATAGATACAGACCTAATACCAAAAAGTATTTGGTATTCGCTTTATCAGATAAAGCACCCATAAATAATTTAGAAATCCCATAACCAATTCCAAAAGTTGAGAGAATAAGGCCAACTTGACTAATTGAAAAACCATATTCTTTCATAATTGAATGTTGTTCCGTCGTAAAAACCAATCGAATAATATAATAGGCAACATAAGAAAAACTGGTTGCAACTAGAACCCCTAACTGTTTCCGTCTAAAAGTACTATCAATTTCTTCAACTGGTACTTTAACATTAGAATTAGTTGAAGCTAATAACCATTTAAACATAATATAAATCCCCTCTCTGCATTTTAAACATAATATAAATTCCCTCTCTGCATTTTAAACATAATATAAATTCCCTCTCTGCATTTTATGAAATCGCTTACAACAACGATATAATATCACAAATAAATCACATTTACCACATAAACATTCATAATTTGAACAATTAATTCACTTTTATCAAAAACGTAACAAACATAATTTTAGACTTCAAAATTTTCTTCAGTGATTAAAATTATTGGGTCAATTAATGCTTATGTTTTAAATTTTGCTTTCAACATCTCCAATTTGAATTCTAATATTCAATCGCATAAAATTTTTTTTCCTTAGTTCTATTTTGATTTTTTCATACTCGGATAATTTTCGAAATACCGTTTTTGATATAGAATAAGTGTCCTACCTAATCAAATATTGAGTAGATGAATTGGACAAATTATAATAATAACCACGTGCAAACTTTCTGTTTTCGTGGTGGTTGATTGTCGCGCAGTTTACACTTTGGGTGACATCCTTGCCGTCATCATCACGCCAACCAAAGGCAAAATCACGGTTATAAGAGTGGCTATTCTTTGGTCGTGCAAAATAGTGCGCTGAATTTTGCGACAAGACAAACTGCACTTGCACAAAAGAAAAGAGTCCCGTGTACATGCCGTCACCGTCATACTTTTGGAATTGCTCAAATGCATTCCATTGGTTTTGTAAGGACTCATCTTTTTCTTCAATGTGGGCTACAGGTAACCCATTAATCAGTAGCAAGATATCAATCCGCCGCTTAGAGCTTAGACTAGTCGCTAAATCTGTGAACGTAATTTGGTTAACGACTTCATAACGTGAATGTCCACCAGCCACTTCATCACCATAGAATATTTCAAGTTCTAGCTGCGTCCCATCATCACGATTCAACGGTACGGTCCCAACACCACCCGCACCCGCCAACATGAGTTGCGCATCATACGGCGTTTTATTCTTCGTTAGTTCCAACTTCACTTGTTCAAACTCATTATCAGATAACAGAGTATCTTCTAGTCGTTTGCGATTGTTGGCATTCAGAATATCTCGCCAGTGATCATATAACCGATCAACTGTTACACCAGAATAATCTGTGAAATATTCTCAACCTTCACTCTTTAGCTTATCAATTACAGCTTGTTCAAATTTATCTTCCGCCATTTAACTAGTCTTCTTTTCTTTTTTAGTTGTAACTATTTACCAAAACGCCACCACTTTTTAGGTTTAGGTTGTGACTCCGGGGTGCTATTTTCAGGTTCCGGTTGTTTGTCTGACGTCACTTCTTTTTCACCATCATCATGCGGTGCCATCGTTAAGGCTTTCAAGTCCTTAATTTCTGCCTTGTATTCTTCGAGCAGTTGTTTGTCCTGTAAGGCTAGCCGTTGTTGCTGATCTAATAAATTTTGCATTTGTGATATTTGTGAATCTTTATTTTCTATTTGCTTATCTTTAACAGCTAATTGTTGTTCTAATATTTTAAATACATAGCTATTATCCGTTGTTTGCTTATTATCACTGGTAACATTAGTATTACCAACGTTACCACCAACGTTGCTACCTACTTTTTCACTGCCGTTACTACTAGAAAAATGCTGTTTTAAAAGCCTATAACCACTAACCGTTACTACTAATGTTTCTACTCCGTTACTATATACGGTTTCTACGTAGTTTGCTCTAAATTCATCGGTTAATCTTTTCCTAACTGCTTGCTTAGATACCTTGAATTCATCAGCAAGTTCTCGAATTGTTTTTAAATTGTCACTCATGATCTATATCCTGCCTTTTAACGATTGGTAGATACTGTTCAATCGATTTTTTAAGATACTTAGCAATATTCTTTTTAGAATAGTCATCTTGTTTATCTCGGATATATGCTAAGTGCTCTTTGACACCGTTTAAACCACGTAACTCTTTTAATTCGTCATAACGTGGATAAACATTTTTCTGTAACCCTGACAAAATAGACGTATCCGTTAAATCAATATATGACAACAAAAACTGCTCCATAAGTAACTTTGTATATGGACTTTTTATAGCCTTAACAGTCAACATGTCTTCTGTTTCTTCTTGGCGAATCTTGCCCTCAATATAAACAGGATCATCCTGTTTATAACTACTATCAGCTGCAACTTGTTTTTTAGTAATGTGAAAGACAATACTATCAATGCTGCGTCCTTTTTTGACTTTTTCGTATGTAACTTGAAGCGAAGTATGCTCTGTTATTTCGTCCAAAGGATTTTTCAATATCCATTTATCAAAATTTCTAAAATCCTGATACTCATCTATTGTATCCGTCATTTCTCGTAAGTCTCGTATACTCATTTCAGGGTTACGGTAACTTTGAACTTGCTCTTCTCTTCTGCCGCCTTTAACACTGTAGTGCTCATACTGGTTGTAATTCATTGATAGCCAACGATACAAAACAATCGCATACTTGCTATTCAATTCAGAAATTTCTGACAAAGCATGTTGCGTAAAATTTGTTTTGAGATTAATTAAATAGGGCATGATTTCGGGACTAAATCGAATTAATACCTCATCATGATAATCCGTCCATTCTACATAAGGAATTGGCACAATGCTCACAAACTTAAACCCTTTATCTTGCTCTTTTTTAATCTGAAAAAAAGCTTGTTTCTGCATTTTTTCAATCGCTTCTTTAAAGCGACTATGCTTATCGTTATCATCAACCTTAAAGAAAGCAAATAACTCTTGCTTTGATAAATAAACCGTCTGATCCTCTGGTGGATTATCTGTATCAATTAAAGACACCGCTAGTTCAAACATTTTAAGTGGTGTTTTGTCCATTTTGGCGATGGATGTAATCAAACTATTATGTTCAACGACTTTTCTTTTTGATAATTCATTCAAGGTCTGTACCTGCCTTGTCTTTGATTCTTCTGGTATAATGGTCATATAAATACACTCCTTTGGGTGTGTTGTTGGATAAGCATAAAGAAAAACTTTTTGTCGGGGATTTCTTTATGCTTTTTATTATATCATTTATAGTGTAGTTTTTTTAAAAAAACTACACGTATGCACAGTTTTTTCTACACGTATGCACAGTTTTTTCTACACGTATGCACAGTTTTTTCTACACGTATCTAGCTTTAAAGCACTGATAAACCTCACTTTATACCCGCGCAAAAGAACAAAAGATTAAAATATAAAAGATAAACTTATAATAGGCTGCGCCTTTTTATTGAACCCATAAAAAAACAAAACAAAAAGAACACCGTTGTACATAATGTTTGTCCAGAGTGTTCTTTTTGTTTTGAATTATTTTAAATGATGGATTACTGGTTATGTAACCTAATTGCCACTTATTAAGCCAATAGCGACGTTTTAATCTATTTAATGATTATTTCTACGTCACATGGCTAAAAACGCTTAGAACGGCAAATAAACCGGTTTAGCGTTAGAGGCTAGGTCCTTTAAAAAGATCACGCGTTAATTCAATGATTCGATTAATTAATGCTTTAACTTGTTCAATACCGCGATCTAATCTAGTTGGCGCTATTTTCGTATCTGGATCTGCTCTAGCTGTCGTCAGTGTTTTTAACCAGGCCTGGGCTACTTTTTTATTTTGAGTGAGTTCTTCATGATCCAGCTTATAAAGAACATACCGGGCCTCCACATCCGTATGGGATAGTTGGTCGACACCATAATCATTTTTAAGCATGTCTCGCATGGCATAATCCAGCTGTTGCTGGTCTCGCTGCCGCTTCTGAAGCGCTTGATGCGTTTCTTTCAGGTTTTGATAATCAGATTGGATGTCAGCTAATTGCACTTTGACTTGTCCTAACGTTTGCTTGAGTTCTTCTGTCTCATGCTGGCTTTGTAAGGTGGCTTTCTTCATCGTGGCTAACACGTTTTTAAAGCGATCTAAGTCATCTGGTTTAAGCACCGTCTTACCAAAGAGGTTTTTAGATAAGGCTTGTTTAAAATCATCAATTTGTTTTTCGGCTAAGTCAACTTCCGTTAAGGCTTGATCCGTGATTTTAAGTACGGCCTGTTTAGCCCTAATATTGTCTTCAACGTCAGCTAGTTCGTTTTTTAAGGCGTTAAACTGATCGTTGTATTTTTTGATTTCAGCGACATTCTCAAACGGTAAGGTTTTGTTATTTAAAATCCCTTGTTCATAAAAGGGCAGCACCTTTTTTAAATGCTGATCTAAATCATCATGAAAGGTTTGCAGATCATGTCGCGTTAGGACTTCTTTAGCGGATACTTTATAACGCGCTTTTTTATCATCAAAAACCACTGGTACAAAGGCATAGTGCAAGTGAGGGGTTGTCTCGTCATAATGTACGACAGCGGCCACGGCATTTTCTTGGCCATAACGGTCATTAAGAAAATTGGTGGTTGCTTCAAAAAAGGCGCTCTGTTGCTCGTAGGGCGCTTCTGCGAGTTCTTCAGGTAAAGTGACAATCCAAGTCGCTAACGCCTTCACATCGTCTCTTTTCATGCAATAAACGTCATTTAAACGCGCGTTGAAGCGTGAAAGCATATCTGAACCATCTGCCATGAGATCTTGATTCAGATAGGATTTCGACACATCAATTTCTTTGTTAGTGTGATGGTCGGTTTTACGTTCAAAATGAACGGCTAAGCCGGGAACTGAACCACGCGTATTTTTCTTTAAATGCGCCATCAAAATTGCCTCCTCAAAAAAGATTTTCCAAGACCAGTATAACACCGTTAAAAATCTGGTATAGCCTGTTATACCAAAATAATATTTTGGACAGGCTCTGCGAGGCGCGTCATCGACAAGCGATGACAGTAGCGTTTCCCCTTCCTGCTGGGGAAACTACTATTTTTCAGCGCCTATCATCCGGCTAGAAAAACCTCCGGCGGGTCACGCCGTGACAGGGCAATTTATCATTGCAGGATCACTTTCAGTGAGAGCATGTCATGCAGAACGCTGCCCGCGTGGGGCAAGCTGCTGTCAGCTTAACCACATTAAAATAATCGGTAAACGTAAGTGTATAATAACAAAAAAATTGTAGTGGACTATCGCAATTAATAGGTGTTATACAATAAAAGCAAACAAAAAGGCACCCTTAAGGTGCCCACATTATTTTAACGATCATTAAGATCATCAAAATAACGTTTGATTGCGAACGTCACAACAGCAACACAGATTGCGTTAAACAATTGTGTAAGTTCTTGAAAAAAGTAAAACATGGAGTCTAAACCTCCTTGCCGTTGCAGTATAGTAGGAAACAACAGCTTTTTAAGTATATCATGTTTTGAAATACCAATAATATAATGTTATAATGTTAATAGAAGAAAGTACATGGAGACTAACCTCTCTAGTAAAAAGGGCTAGTGCGTAGGAACACCAGCTCTTTTTGTTTGTCTTTTTTGAAGCAAGTTTCCTTTCAGGGCAAGACAGTGTATAATTATAAACAATAACTGCCATGAAACAGCTCTGCTGTTTCAAAGGCTTGGGCCAGTACGCTGGTCAAGCCTGGTGGCCCACTTTAAAATACAGTGACGCTGATAGTATGATGGCTAGACTGTTATTTTTGACAATTAAAGACGATTCAAAAAATTAACCAAGCCCCCAAATTACTAATAGGGGGGGTAAAATTGCAAATAAACCGATAGGTAACCCCTCCTCAACGCTTGGGGGAGTAAGTTTAAGTCGACATTTCTATTATGGGGCAAAAAGGTAATAAACGCCCCTTTGATGAGATTTATCTAATAAAATCAAGAAAGGAGCTGTTATGACGTACAATGCAATTAAGGGTCGCTTTACGCGCGTAGCCCCTGATAAAACGATTTTGTATGGCGACAAGTCTTATACGTTTGCCTTAACACCGGAACAAAGTGACCAGATTGACCAGGCTGTTTATGCGGTTGTCCTGGCCAAAAATTACAAAACGACCTCATTTTCAATTGATGAGAAGTTAACCTTGTCTGACGAAGAAGTCGCCCAACACAAGTTGGTGGTCCGTTTACGCCTCCGCAAAAAGCACAAACAGCCCTCTCATAAACCGCTCACGGACTAAAATTTCACAAATAACAAAAGGCTAGTTGTGGGGATTATGAGAGCTAGACCAATTATTTTTAGCTCAATTCACAAGACGTGATCACAGAAAAAGCGCCAAACCCTGTTTATTTCAGGTTTGGCGCTTTTTAGTTTAGATAAGCGACATTAAGTAAACCAAACATTGGTCGGCGGATGTCAAGTTGAAAACCACATGTTTAATATTTTAGTAAACTACTGGTTACATGTATGTAAAATTAACGAAGATTATTTTTTAATCAGAGCACAACTTTTTTTAGAATATCATGATTTGGTTTAAAAGTAAATCGGACGTACACGTTTTTGGAACGTCTACGCAAAGGCTTTTAGCAATCAAATTACTCACTATTATATCAAATATTTCAATTAATTAACCCGTTTTCAAATATTTATATTCTAAGCATAATAAAAAGACACACCAGGTGCCTTTTGTTTATTATAATATTTATACAGCTAGTCGTTTTTTATTTTGGTTTAATGACCAGGACCATACAAGTTTAAAACGACAACTCCTGACAAAATTAATACAATTCCTAAGACGCTGCTCAGATTAATAGATTCTTTCCAAACGACTACTGCCAAAACAGTTGTCAATACAATTCCTAAGCCAGCCCATAAAGCGTAAGCAACATTCAAGTTTATAGTTTTCATAGCTAATGCTAAAAAATAAAAACTTGCACCGTATGAAACTAAAGACCCCACAGTTTCCCAAAGCGAACTGAATCCGTTTGAAGCTTTTAACAAATTCGTTCCCAAGAGTTCACCTAGAATCGCGAGCCCCAAAAATATATATCCCATTAAATTACACCTACCTTTTTTTTATAACGAAAAAAAACGACAAAAATGAAAAAATTCATTAGTCGGCGTTTTTTAGCTAGCCACAACCCAGCTATTCATATATTTTTTATTATACAATTTACTCCGCTTAATTGCAATGTCGTTTTTAATTATTCTCGAATTCTTGTTTTTTAACTTCAAGCATACGTTGTTTACGCTTTTCATAAGCTCTACGGTAACGTTGCATGGCTTTATATTCCTGCTCAAAGACTACCATAGGTCGTTTACCGTCAAGTGCCTGTCTCAATGGCATAGCATTCATTTTTGAAGCTACTTCATCTAATTGTCGTTGTTTCACATCTTTAAATGACGTGCCTTTAGGGTACCAATCACGTAGCTTACGGTTTCTGTTTTCATTTGAACCACGTTGTTGTGGTGATGACGGTGTGGCATAGTATAGCTTAATTTTAAGCTCTTTTTGAACATATTCTAAAAAGTCCCATGAGATAAATTCAGAACCATTGTCGGCTGTTATAGTACGCACAGCTTTGCCATAACGCTCATAAAACAACCTAAATGCATTGAAACACTTGACTTCTGGTAGAAAAAGGACAAGATATTATCTTGTCCTTTGATTTTAATTGCCTTTAATAACGCTTCTAAGGCATTTTTGACATTTTACTAGTCTTTGTACTTTGTTGCTTTTAAAGTTTCTCTGTGGCTCTTATATGAGCTAATTTAGCCATTTTAACTTAATGATTGCAGGTATTCGCTGTACCACACTTCAAAAGTATTTCTCATTGCGCCAAAAATGTAATTTTCAGGATTAACTTTTTGTTTTTTATCCTGTTTATTTCTAATAGCGTTAAATGTTCTTCTCAATGAAACTGTGATGTCATGTTGCAAATCCTCGTAGTTATCTAAAAAGATAGTTGTTGGTTTTCCTGTTTGTTGAGTAATAAATGTTTCACTTGCCTTTTTAGCATTAAAAATAATCCCAATCATTTTTTCCATTTTCTTTGGATCATTTGCAGACCATAAACTGATTAACTTTATGGTTTCAGCTTCTAAAGGAATTTTACCTGAATTTCCGTTTGATACTAGAAATTCGCTTGCATTAGCTACAATGTCTTGATTTTGTTTTTGTAGAACATTTTGAGAGAAATTAGTTGATGAAAAATCAAGCATGCTTGTATCTTTATTAGTATCTTTATTAGTATCTAAGTTAGTCTTATATAGATTGTGTCCGATTTCGTGATGTCCGCTTGTATCAAGGGTTTCAGCCATTTCTTGTCGGCGTCCGATTTCGTGATGTCCGCTTGTATCAAGGGTTTCAGC
>NZ_JBXAYB010000010.1:0-1847 GCF_056782115.1 Dellaglioa sp. CoH-56-MRSF-14
AGCATGGCAACGTCCTACCCTCGCAGGGGGCGACCCCCAACTACTCTTGGCGCTAAGAAGCTTAACTTCTGTGTTCGACATGGGAACAGGTGTATCCTTCTTGCTATCGCCACCACACTCTTTTTTTGAGAAAACTTATTCTCTCAAAACTAGCTAATATTTATCATTGATTTTTAAGCCGTACACCGTTTCACACCACTTTGTGGTTAAGTCCTCGACCGATTAGTATTGGTCCGCTCCATACATCACTGTACTTCCACTTCCAACCTATCTACCTGATAATCTTTCAGGGGTCTTACTTCCATAAAGGAATGGGAAATCTAATCTCGAGGTGAGCTTCACACTTAGATGCTTTCAGCGTTTATCTCATCCATACATAGCTACCCAGCGATGCCCTTGGCAGAACAACTGGTACACCAGAGGTATGTCCATCCCGGTCCTCTCGTACTAAGGACAGCTCCTCTCAAATTTCCTACGCCCGCGACGGATAGGGACCGAACTGTCTCACGACGTTCTGAACCCAGCTCGCGTACCGCTTTAATGGGCGAACAGCCCAACCCTTGGGACCGACTACAGCCCCAGGATGCGATGAGCCGACATCGAGGTGCCAAACCTCCCCGTCGATGTGGACTCTTGGGGGAGATAAGCCTGTTATCCCCAGGGTAGCTTTTATCCGTTGAGCGATGGCCCTTCCATACGGAACCACCGGATCACTAAGCCCGACTTTCGTCCCTGCTCGACCTGTAAGTCTCGCAGTCAAGCTCCCTTGTGCCTTTACACTCTGCGAATGATTTCCAACCATTCTGAGGGAACCTTTGGGCGCCTCCGTTACCTTTTAGGAGGCGACCGCCCCAGTCAAACTGCCCACCTGACACTGTCTCCCACCACGATTAGTGGCGAGGGTTAGAGTGTTCATACAACGAGGGTAGTATCCCACCAATGCCTCCTCCGAAACTAGCGTTCCGGTCTCTACGGCTCCTACCTATCCTGTACAAGTTATACAAACACTCAATATCAAGCTACAGTAAAGCTCCATGGGGTCTTTCCGTCCTGTCGCGGGTAACCCGCATCTTCACGGGTATTATAATTTCACCGAGTCTCTCGTTGAGACAGTGCCCAAATCGTTACGCCTTTCGTGCGGGTCGGAACTTACCCGACAAGGAATTTCGCTACCTTAGGACCGTTATAGTTACGGCCGCCGTTTACTGGGGCTTCAATTCTGGGCTTCGCCGAAGCTAACTCATCCTCTTAACCTTCCAGCACCGGGCAGGCGTCAGCCCCTATACGTCATCTTACGATTTTGCAGAAACCTGTGTTTTTGATAAACAGTCGTTTGGGCCTATTCACTGCGGCTGACCTTTCGGTCAGCACCCCTTCTCCCGAAGTTACGGGGTCATTTTGCCGAGTTCCTTAACGAGAGTTCTCTCGCACACCTTAGGATACTCTCCTCGACTACCTGTGTCGGTTTGCGGTACGGGTAGTTATATTCTAACTAGAAGCTTTTCTTGGCAGTGTGACATCAGTTACTTCGCTACTTAATTTCGCTCCCCATCACAACTTGTCCTTAAAGTTAAGCATTTAACTCAACTTCAGACTTATTGCTTGGACGCACATATCCATCAGTGCGCTTCCTTAGCCTGCTGCGTCCCTCCATCGTTCAAACAAATATAACTAGTACAGGAATCTCAACCTGTTATCCATCGTCTACGCCTCTCGGCCTCGACTTAGGTCCCGACTAACCCTGGGAGGACGAGCCTTCCCCAGGAAACCTTAGTCATTCGGTGGACAGGATTCTCACCTGTCTTTCGCTACTCATACCGGCATTCTCACTTCTAAGCGCTCCACTG
>NZ_JBXAYB010000010.1:1944-3344 GCF_056782115.1 Dellaglioa sp. CoH-56-MRSF-14
CAGTCCTTACGGTCTAGCTTCGTTGCCCTTAGAACGCTCTCCTACCACGGAACCCTAATGGGTTCCATCCACAATTTCGGTAACATGTTTAGCCCCGGTACATTTTCGGCGCAGAATCACTCGACTAGTGAGCTATTACGCACTCTTTAAATGGTGGCTGCTTCTGAGCCAACATCCTAGTTGTCTGTGCAATTCCACATCCTTTTCCACTTAACATGTATTTTGGGACCTTAATTGGTGGTCTGGGCTGTTTCCCTTTCGACTACGGATCTTATCACTCGCAGTCTGACTCCCGGATATAAATCAATGGCATTCGGAGTTTATCTGAATTCAGTAACCCTAGATGGGCCCCTAGTCCAAACAGTGGCTCTACCTCCATGATTCTTAATTCCGAGGCTAGCCCTAAAGCTATTTCGGAGAGAACCAGCTATCTCCAAGTTCGTTTGGAATTTCTCCGCTACCCACACCTCATCTCAGCATTTTTCAACATACATGAGTTCGGTCCTCCAGTGCGTTTTACCGCACCTTCAACCTGG
The DNA here is from genome assembly GCF_056782115.1 of Dellaglioa sp. CoH-56-MRSF-14. Next base: position 2,481 of record NZ_JBXAYB010000010.1, read on the forward strand.
ACATGGGTAGGTCACTTGGTTTCGGGTCTACGTCTACTTACTATGGCGCCCTATTCAGACTCGCTTTCGCTACGGCTCCGTCTTATCAACTTAACCTCGCAAGCAAACGTAACTCGCCGGTTCATTCTACAAAAGGCACGCTATCACCCATTAACGGGCTCTAACTATTTGTAGGCACATGGTTTCAGGAACTATTTCACTCCCCTTCCGGGGTGCTTTTCACCTTTCCCTCACGGTACTGGTTCACTATCGGTCACTAGGGAGTATTTAGCCTTGGGAGATGGTCCTCCCGGATTCCGACGGAATTTCTCGTGTTCCGCCGTACTCAGGATACTGCTCTGAGAGATTTTCATTTAGTATACGGGGCTATCACCCTCTACGGCGAGTCTTCCCAGACTCTTCTACTATAAAAATCTTTGGTAACTCAAATGAGCAGTCCTACAACCCCAAGAAGCAAGCTTCTTGGTTTGGGCTCTTCCCTGTTCGCTCGCCGCTACTTAGGGAATCGATTTTTCTTTCTATTCCTGCAGGTAATTAGATGTTTCAGTTCCCTGCGTTTACCTCTATATAACCTATGTATTCAGTTAATAGTAACAGTCGATTAAAACTGCTGGGTTCCCCCATTCGGAAATCTCCGGATCAAAGCTTACTTACAGCTCCCCGAAGCATATCGGTGTTAGTCCCGTCCTTCATCGGCTCCTAGTGCCAAGGCATTCACCATGCGCCCTTGATAACTTAACCTAACTTTACTTAAAGCAAAGTGGTTTTGTTAAGAACTACGTTCTTAACTAATAAAACGCGGTGTTTCTCGGCTTATTGCTTAAAAATTTAATAAATATTATCTAGTTTTCAAAGAACAAATTT
>NZ_JBXAYB010000010.1:3442-5228 GCF_056782115.1 Dellaglioa sp. CoH-56-MRSF-14
CCTCAAAACTAAACAAATTTTCGACAAGTGTGTAGGTTTCCGTAATATTCCTTAGAAAGGAGGTGATCCAGCCGCAGGTTCTCCTACGGCTACCTTGTTACGACTTCACCCTAATCATCTGTCCCACCTTAGACGGCTGGCTCCTAAAAGGTTACCTCACCGGCTTTGGGTGTTACAAACTCTCATGGTGTGACGGGCGGTGTGTACAAGGCCCGGGAACGTATTCACCGCGGCATTCTGATCCGCGATTACTAGCGATTCCAACTTCATGTAGGCGAGTTGCAGCCTACAATCCGAACTGAGAACGGCTTTAAGAGATTAGCTTAACCTCGCGGTCTCGCAACTCGTTGTACCGTCCATTGTAGCACGTGTGTAGCCCAGGTCATAAGGGGCATGATGATTTGACGTCATCCCCACCTTCCTCCGGTTTGTCACCGGCAGTCTCATTAGAGTGCCCAACTAAATGCTGGCAACTAATAATAAGGGTTGCGCTCGTTGCGGGACTTAACCCAACATCTCACGACACGAGCTGACGACAACCATGCACCACCTGTCATTCTGTCCCCGAAGGGAACGGCCTATCTCTAGGTTTGTCAGAAGATGTCAAGACCTGGTAAGGTTCTTCGCGTTGCTTCGAATTAAACCACATGCTCCACCGCTTGTGCGGGCCCCCGTCAATTCCTTTGAGTTTCAACCTTGCGGTCGTACTCCCCAGGCGGAGTGCTTAATGCGTTAGCTGCAGCACTGAAGGGCGGAAACCCTCCAACACTTAGCACTCATCGTTTACGGCATGGACTACCAGGGTATCTAATCCTGTTTGCTACCCATGCTTTCGAACCTCAGCGTCAGTTACAGACCAGAGAGCCGCTTTCGCCACTGGTGTTCTACCATATATCTACGCATTTCACCGCTACACATGGTGTTCCACTCTCCTCTTCTGCACTCAAGTTATCCAGTTTCCAATGCATTTCTTCGGTTGAGCCGAAGGCTTTCACATCAGACTTAAAAAACCGCCTGCGTTCGCTTTACGCCCAATAAATCCGGATAACGCTTGCCACCTACGTATTACCGCGGCTGCTGGCACGTAGTTAGCCGTGGCTTTCTGGTTAGATACCGTCACTAGGTAAACAGTTACTCTTACCTACATTCTTCTCTAACAACAGAGCTTTACGATCCGAAAACCTTCTTCACTCACGCGGCGTTGCTCCATCAGACTTTCGTCCATTGTGGAAGATTCCCTACTGCTGCCTCCCGTAGGAGTTTGGGCCGTGTCTCAGTCCCAATGTGGCCGATCACCCTCTCAGGTCGGCTACGTATCATTGCCTTGGTGGGCCTTTACCTCACCAACTAGCTAATACGCCGCGGGTCCATCCAAAAGTGACAGCTTACGCCGTCTTTCATTATCAAACCATGCGGTTTAACAAATTATGCGGTATTAGCACCTGTTTCCAAGTGTTATCCCCCTCTTTTGGGCAGGTTACCCACGTGTTACTCACCCGTTCGCCACTCATTATCTTCGGTGAGTGCAAGCACTCGGTGAAGATAATGCGTTCGACTTGCATGTATTAGGCACGCCGCCAGCGTTCATCCTGAGCCAGGATCAAACTCTCATATAAAAAGTTGATTGCTCTTATTGTTTTGTTACTTTTTGAAACTAGCGAATTGACTTCGCAAATGTTTGCTCTTAACTCTTAGTTAAGAGACCCTACACATTTGATTTGTCGAAAATTTGTTCAGTTTTCAAAGATCTACTTGGTTGCTTTTGACAACTTTTATATCATATCAA
>NZ_JBXAYB010000011.1:0-4217 GCF_056782115.1 Dellaglioa sp. CoH-56-MRSF-14
AGATAATAAGTGCTGGTGGATCAATTTATAAAAAACCACATTATCATGTTTTGTATATTGCTCGTAATCCGGTTACTGTTGAAAGTATTCGGAAAAAAATAAAACGTAATTTAGGTGATCAATCTGTATCTCATATCGAAATTGTTGATAGCGTGGAGTATTATTTTCAGTATTTAACGCATGAAAGTTCTGATGCAATTAAGAAAGGTAAACACCGCTACGATAAAAAAGATTTAATCTTTATAAATGATTTTGATATTGATAGATACGTAACACTTGATGAAAATGAAAAGAAAGAATTAAGGCAGACTTTACTTGAAATTGTAGATGAATATAACATTGTTAATGTAAAGGAATTAAGCTCGTTTATCAGACAAAGAGGTAACGAATTTGGAATTGAGAGTATGAAATATGTGAATGAAATAATTTCAAGTTCTTCTGGAATTTTTCGACTATATTTTGATGCAAATTACCAATGTGGTTATCGTCCGGTCTATTCAAAAACCATTGATCCTGATACAGGAGAAATAAAGAATGAGAGAGGGGTGAGAGCATGAGAGAGTTTAGTGAAAGTGATGTTGAGAAATACTTAGAATACACTGATCAAAATGTTATCCCGACTAAAGAGCTTTTAGGTCAATGCTTTATTTGTGGTATAAAGTTAAGTGAAACTGAGACACCTGAAGGTCCAGAAAAACGAGTTGTTTGTTTGAAAGATAGAGATTACTTTGTTGAAGGATTTGAGGAATTGATAGAAATGGGAGAAATAAAATAAATATTGAGACTGGAGAGGTTAAGTAATGATTATTGACGTGGAATATATTGGATTTAAGAACAATTTAGAAGTTAATTATTTGGAGGAAAAGTAATGACACAAGCAGATATTAAATACCGTCCTATTAAACCATCCGATTATCATATCTTGGAAGATATGATTCGCAAATCATGGAACTACGATCGATTAGGAAGCCCAAAATTAGCTAAACAACTGTCTAAAATATATCTTGCCAGTTGTCTTGTTAATCAAACATTTACTAGTGTTGCTGTTTTTAATGAAGTGCCTGTTGGTATTATTATGGGTAAAAATAGAGAAACACATCGTAAACCACTAAGGTATCTTATTCGGCAAGGAATTGCTGTTGCACGAATTGCTATATCTAAAGAAGGGCGTAAAATTGGAAAGACGTTTCAAAAATTTGAAGAAGTTGATGAAATTCTTTTAAAGAGCATTGGTACAAACTTTGATGGTGAATTAGCTTTTTTTGTTGTAGATGGAAACCAACGTGGTTCAGGTATCGGTAAACAATTGTATCAACAATTTTTAGATTATATGACATCTGAAAATCTTAAGACATTTTACTTATTTACGGATACGACATGTAATTTTGGCTTTTATGAACATCAAGGTTTGGAACGATTAGCTGAAGAAACGCTCGATTTGCCAGAATTACAAGAGAATATGCATTTCTATTTGTACGGAAAAATGTGATAAAAGGGGCTAGTATTATATTTTCTAAGTAAAATGAAAAAATGTTATTTCTTAAAAATTTACCTTCAATGGGCGCGATTGTTGAACTATTTTTTTAGAAAAGGGTAGCTTAGGCTACTCTTTTTTATTTGGCCAGTGGGAAAATAAACGGTAGGGTCAACGATAAATGTCTGACTGAAGCAAATCGGAAGGAATTTAAGAAGTTGATACGATCCACTGATTTTCCACCCTCTTGGCAACTCGTTTTCGAGCCGTCGGAGACATGTAGAAATTTTCTGGGTTTGCCACTTTTGAAAAAGTGGCAAGGTCTGTTGTTTTGAATTTGATATTGAAATGAATTTGCAATCGTTGCGGAAAAATGCAAAGGTGAAAATATCATTTCTGTTACTAGAAAAAAGGACAGCTGTAGGCGTTTTTTTTTGTGCCTGTTCACGTCGAACCTTTTCAGCCTAAAGGCGAAAAAAGGGGCAAAGTGGACAGACAGTTTTTAGCCTCGCAGAGACCACACTTCACAGAGTGAAGTATAGTGGGTTATACTTTACTTGGAAGATAACTCCGAAATGAGGTGCGTACTATGAGTTTTGTAGTGGCTAGAATGACGAAATTAAAAGCTGATAATTTAGTCGGTATTGGCAATCATGACCAACGGAAAACGACTAATCACAGCAACGAAGATATTGATGTTTCCCGCTCCCACTTGAATTATGATTTGGTGGCTGGGCGCACTGATAATTTTAAAACGGATATTGAAGCCTATATCAACGAAAATAAAGCTAGTAAGCGGGCAGTTCGCAAAGACGCTGTTTTAGTCAATGAGTGGATTCTAACCAGTGACAAAGATTTTTTTGAGCAATTAGACGAAGTCGAAACCCGTAAATATTTTGAAACAGCCAAACAATATTTTGCAGATAACTATGGCGACGAAAATATTCGTTATGCGGTCGTTCACTTGGACGAGAAGACCCCTCACATGCATATGGGCATTGTGCCCTTTGATGATGATAGAAAGCTCTCAGCTAAGCGTATATTCAATCGTGAAGCCTTACAGCGCATTCAAGAGGAATTACCACAATATCTCAAAGAGAATGGCTTTGATGTTCAACGTGGCAACAAAAACAAAGAGCGTAAGAATTTATCAGTACCCGAATACAAAACTATGCGGGAAGATTTGAAAAAAATAGAGACCGAAAAACAAGAGACACAAGCAAAGCTTGCAGATACTAAAAAACAGCTTGATGAAATCAAGCCACGGGATAACAAAAAAATTGCTAGTAAACCAACTTTGCTGAATAAAAATAAAGTCATGGTTGATAAATCTGATCTCGCTGATTTGGAACAACGGGCGTCTTTTAGTGATAATTACAATCAAATGCATGCTAGAGCAAGGCGTGAAGCCGACTCGTTAAGAGATAAACTGACTAGAACAACGTGGGACTATAATGACCTCGAAAGAGAGAATGAGCGATTGCAAAAGTTAGTCGGAACACTTCAAGGCATTGTCCGCAATGTTGATGAATTTCTACACAAAAAACTAGGTATCAATTTACCTGACAAGTGGCTAGAACGTGCAGGACTAAAAGAACCGTCTAAAAAAGCCCCTGAAAGCTCACAGGAACTCGAAAAACATAAATCTGATGAATTAGGCGGTCCACATCTTTAAAACGCTTATATGGGCTTAAAATGGCATTTAAGAGCTTAATTTAACATCTGGCTAGATTGAACGTCGTTAATTTTGTGTCTGTCAACGGTAAATCGAATTAAAGGGGCTTGCTGCTTTAGCAGTTAGCCCCTTTTTGAGGCTTTAAGGAGTTGATAGACTAGCGGATAAAACACTTTTGCGCATGCAAAGAAAAGCACACCTGCTTTTTTTGCCTGCCCCACGGCGAGTGCGGGGTGAGTTTGAGCGGGAGCTCCCGCTCATTTATGGGGTCAAGCTGACACAGCTTGCGGGTTTGGGCGGAGCCCATATTTTGGTTTGAGTGGGATAAAAATTTTGAAAATCAGGGGGCAGGGAGCGAATTTCGCTCCCGTACTACGACCCCCCTATAAGTGCCGAGTGCCAAATTTTACTTGAATAGGACTTTACGCTTACTCTCCCAATGGATTTGGGAGTTTTTTTATGACCGCCGTTTGACCGCCGTTTTGACCGCCGTTTTTTTAAACGGGTTATTTTTTGACTATATAGACTATAAGTATATAATGATGTATAATGATAAAAAAATAAAGGAGTGAGTTTTATGCCTGAAGAGAAAACAGAATATCAAGTTGTAACCGTTAGAATACCTAAAAAGATGTATGCTGATTACAAAGAGATTTTAAAAAGTGAAGGAAAAATTGTAACTTACGATATTAGAAACTATATGCGTGATGTTATCGAAAAATCTAAGAAAGGAGAAAAATGAGCATAAAAAAAGAGCGCCCTCTCTCAAGTTCGCTCGTGAAAAATGCTTTTATTTTCTAAAGGTGATTATACTATATGACTACTAAAAATACAAAGGCTAGAAACTTTGCATTCATTTTGTATCCTGAAAGTATTCCTGAAAACTTTATTGAAAATTTAGAAAAAACTGGTATTCCTATGGCGATTAGTCCGCTCCATAATTTAGATAAAACTGAACGAAAATTTAAAGATATGACTCCTGATGAACAAGAGATAATAAGTGCTGGTGGATCAATTTATAAAAAACCACATTATCATGTTTTGTATATTGCTCGTAATCCGGTTACT
>NZ_JBXAYB010000012.1:0-1690 GCF_056782115.1 Dellaglioa sp. CoH-56-MRSF-14
TGTAATAATCCCTTTATGGTTGTCAGATGAAATAATATAATTTCATCCGATAATCATGGAGGGATTTTTGTATGTCCAGAGCCAAGTATTCAGCATTAGAAAAATTAACGTTTATCGAAGAATTTAGAAAGTCCGGAATGCCGAGAAGAACTTTTGCCCGAGAATACGGTATTAATAAAGATCTATTCAAACGTTGGGTCGATCGCTATGACCGCGATGGTATTGAAGGTTTACAGGAAGCGCGCCACAATAATCACTATTCAAAAGCGCTGAAATTAGAAGCGGTATTAACTTATCTAACGGGTCAATATTCACAAGCAGATGTTGCACTTAAGTTTGGTTTACGATCACAAAAACAACTATTAGACTGGGTTTCCAAGTATAATGAGGATAAAACGGTGACGGCGTCACCGTCCAAAAGGCAGGTTCCCATTATGAGTCGTAAAACTTCTTTTGAAGAACGCGTTTCAATTGTTGAATATATTACCAAAGATAAACATAGTTATAATGAAACTGCGGAACACTTCGGTGTCTCTTATCAACAAGCCCGTTCATGGGTTCTTAAGGCACGACAAGGTGGTTATGAATCACTAATCGATAATCGTGGTCACCGTAAAGATCAATCAGAACTAACAGATTTAGATAAAGCGAATCTACGGATTCACGAGTTAGAAAGCCAAATCGAAGATCAAAAATTATATGCGGCCTTTATAAAAAAATGGCAGGAACTTCAGCGCAAGGGGTGAATAAGCAAAGACGACTGGCATATCACGCGATTAAGAATGTTAGTCAAGAAAAGCATGGTGCGATAACAAAACTTATAAAAATGGTTGGCGTTAGCCGTCAGGCTTACTACAAAGGGTTAAAAAGACAAGAAACAGTTTGGGAGACACGTAATAAACAACTTAAAGAGCGAACCCAATACTGGTTTGATTTCAATCTACAAGGGATTGGTACTGGAAACATGTTGGTAAATTTACAAGCTGACACATCAATTAATTTTCCCATTACTTTCAAACAGGTTCGACGAGTTATGCGAGAACTAGGTATTCGATGTTTAGTACATCCGAAGAAGCATAATCGTGTGAAACAATCAGAACAATATATCCAAGATAATCTTCTTAATCAAAATTTTAGTGTGAGTAGACCTAACCAAGTTTGGTTGGCCGATTCAACAGAGCTTTCATATGGCATAAATGGCGAATATAAAATTCGGTTAAGTGGTGTTTTAGATCTTTATGGTCGGCGACTTTTAGCCTATAATCTAAGTCCTACAGAAACTAGTGAAGCAGAAATCCAGGTATTTCAGCAGGCCTTTTCAGGTGCTGGTAGTGTACACCCCATGGTGCACACCGATCGCGGTTCAGCTTATACCTCAAAACTATTTAATCGTTCTCTTGATCGATATGAAGTAACTAGAAGTATGTCCCGACCAGGAACGCCATACGATAACGCTCCAATGGAGCGTTGGTGGAATGAATTTAAAAATCGATGGATGGCACGTCAGCCACTGCCAAAGACCTATCAAGAACTTATGAAATTGGTTGAAGCAGGAATTGAATATTTTAATCATTACAATCGCTCAACACAAAGAAATGGCCTTACCCCAGATGAATACTGGGATAAAGCCATTTAGAAACATATTAAATTTTATATTATTTCATCCGTCAACTTGACAGGGCCTAGTACA
>NZ_JBXAYB010000013.1:0-728 GCF_056782115.1 Dellaglioa sp. CoH-56-MRSF-14
ACTTATTATGGTTGAAGAGCGCGATGGTGAATGCAATCAAGCCATTGTCCTAGACCTAAGTTCGGTCATTAGTTTCAAGCGCAGTAAATAGTAGTTTTCATAAACCTGAAGAGTAGTGCATGCAAAACAACCAAGTGTTTCACGGCAAAGTTTCTGAAGTACGTGTGATCGAGCACTCACGCTCGTCGAAGTCCGGAACGGACCTGATCACCTTCCAATTGAAGTATCCGCGCTACATTCATGCCGAGTTCATGACACACCGTGTATTCTCGCGCAATGCATCAAGTTCGCGAGCCATACCCGCTAAGAAGCTTATCTCCCAGATTCGCGAAGAGCCCGTGTTCTTTGCTCACGTCGGTCTGAACGAACCGGGCATGCAGGCTAGCGATCAAGTTACTGCCGATGTTCTCGATAAGTTCCGAAAGGAATGGCAGGAGCTGGCAAACCTGACTGCTGATTACGTTGAGCGCTGGACCAATGAGTACAACATCCACAAGCAGCTTGCCAATCGCGTGCTTGAGGCGTTTACCAACGTCAATGTGGTGGTCACGTCGAGTCAATGGGACAACTTCTTTGAGCTGCGTAATCACCCGGATGCCCAGCCCGAAATCAAAGATTTGGCTGAGACTATGCTTCGGGCCATGTCCGCAAGCAATCCGCGTATTGTCGATCCAAAGGACCTGAATGATGCTCGTGCGTGGCACCTGCCGTATGTGACAATGCAGGAG
>NZ_JBXAYB010000014.1:0-700 GCF_056782115.1 Dellaglioa sp. CoH-56-MRSF-14
CTATGACACCTGTAGAACATGAGCTTATGGAGCACGCGCTCGCCACGCTGGAAGCGAAGCCCGACCGCCAAACGATTTGCGGCGCTATCGTGAACGCCCAGTACGAGCTGAGCGGGCGACGACGCAATGCCGATGCGAGATGGAATTGGCCGACTGCACGATCCATGGAGCTGGATGCGGCTAGCCATGAGCTGCGTAAAAGCATCATGCGTGCCCTTAACAAAAATAGCATCGGCGTTGGGATCGCGACGCTGGAGTGGTGGATTGAGCACCTGACCGGCATTAGCGTGGCCGATCTGATTGAGGTCCCGGAACACGCTGCGCGAATTCGTCAAACCCGCATCAATTGGGTGCGGCACATGCTGGAGACTTGGTAATGAACAAGGTTCGTGAGTACAAGCTGCGCATTTTGGATGGAGTGATTTGCGCGCTCGAAGAAAAACGCGAGTCATTTGTGTGCGTGGGCATAGAGTGGTCAGGCTATGCGATACGTACGGAGATTGATGTCAGCGAACACCCAGCGGTAATCACGGCCCAGCACCAGCTGACTGCTTGGGTCAATAATTTGCTGACCGTAAATGGCAAGAAGGCACACACTCTGGAACACTGGCTACATTGGCACGATATCCCCGTGGAGCTGTACGATTGTTCATCTGAGCAGCAACGCCGGCTCATGCGCATGACGCGTTTCGCTTGGTGC
>NZ_JBXAYB010000015.1:0-573 GCF_056782115.1 Dellaglioa sp. CoH-56-MRSF-14
GTGGTAAGGTAGTTTTGAAACTGGGAAACGAATTGATCAACGTCGGCTGTCAAGTCCGCCAGAACGAGCTTATTAGTATCTGCCATGTTGAACCTTATGATTGGTTGGCGGTGACGGAAAATGCTGCAACCAGCGGACCTGATTGAGTATCAAGGTTTAGGTTCAGGTTGTAAGCAATCCGAATCTGATAGCCGGGCAGCGACATGTCGGGCTTGACCCATGTGTTGCTCATGTCGAGCTGAATGCGGGGTTCCCAGCGGGCTATCGCCTGAATGAAGCCGACCTGAATCTTATCCGCAGTGTTTTGATCGATTGGTTCCTGTAGATAAGTGAGAAGGGAGGCCCCATACTCCGGCTGGAATATACGGGCTCGTGCCCCTATCTGACATGAGAACAGGTTGTACAACGAGTTGTTGATGGCCAGTACGTCAGGCAGCAAATCGGGGTTAGTGTCCAGCGTAAACTTCGACTACGCATCGACCCATACGGCACCCCGCGTATCAAGCTGATATGCTGTTGGTGTAGTCATGTTGAGTTCTCCTTACCATTAAATTTAGATTTGAGGGATAGGAG
>NZ_JBXAYB010000016.1:0-571 GCF_056782115.1 Dellaglioa sp. CoH-56-MRSF-14
CCGAAGGGCCCGGTGACGCGGCCCCGCATTGCGGTCCTCGACGTGCCACCGATCACGAAGCTTTGGACCCTGCTGACGCTGATGTGTACGTCTAAAGAGCGCGAACACGATCTGGACTAAAAGTAGTTGACGAAAAGCCAGAACCTGATATGATTCGGGTTCTGGCTTTTTCTTTAGGCACAATGGACGAACACGACGCGTACCATGAGGGGAGATTGGCGGCTATGGTCTACAAACCTGCCTCCTACAACCCGTATCCGCCGCGCTCCGCAAAACGTGAACAGTGGAGCGCGGGTTTTCAACGAATGAAACAACTTTTGGAGCAAGAGCATGAAAAACGACAACCACGGTGACGCATTCGACGAAGGCTACGAGGCATTCCGCGATGGTGTACCCGAGCATGAGAATCCGTACGAGGCAGGCACCGACGAGTCGATGGACTGGTTCGACGGGTGGAACGCGGCGGACAGCGATCAGGACTACGACGACAGCTGTGACGAAGATGGCGATGGCGTCGGAGACGATTACGATCCGGACAACGGGGACGGGACCGAAGGATGAACTCGTACAC
>NZ_JBXAYB010000017.1:0-562 GCF_056782115.1 Dellaglioa sp. CoH-56-MRSF-14
CCTCTATACTCCTGAAAGTGGTATACAAAGCGGCAATTGTACACCACTTTCCGATTATTTACTATCGCTTTTCTCGTCTTCGACAATTCGTTCAGCCGCGTTCAGTTCTACCGAAGATTCATGTTTCTTTGAATCTCGCATATTCTGATAAATGTGTTCGACAGCACCCCAGTGCCCGGGACCATATTCTTTTTCTGCTATCCCCTCGGCTTTATCCCACTTGTGCTCCAAACTTTCTTTGCTTCCTTTACCCTCGCGCGCGTCGTGGGTAATCTGACGTGACGGCATTTAAATCTCCTATAGATTGTGTTCTCTTGCGATCCGGCGAATAAACTCTCGGCTGCGCCCGAATTCGCTAACTATGTCCTTCTGCTTTGCACCATCTCGAATGCGGGCCGCAATCAGAATTTTCTCTTCTGCATCAGACCAGCGCCGAGAAGTCTCACGAATAATTTTCCGTTTGCCGTTTTCCACCTCACATGGATCAGTCTTACAGTTGTCAAAATGCCATCGTGTCATCACAGCAGGCTTGCCGGCCAGGCCGCAGTGCGGACAGGTCACG
>NZ_JBXAYB010000018.1:0-519 GCF_056782115.1 Dellaglioa sp. CoH-56-MRSF-14
GTGCAACACCCACAGTACAAGCGCGGGTGGGTCCATAAGATGAAGGTTGGTGACGAACAGATTCGTGTCGTCTCCACCCTCGACTTTTTCAAGCTTCTGGACAAGCAAGGTGAGCTGGCCAACCTTCTAGGTTTCTGGTGCCGTCATTTTGCGAATCTGGTGCTTGGGCGCAATCCGCACAATCTAGCGGGCTCGAAGTCGGAGCCACGTTACGTGAAGACGATCGAGGAATTCGACACGCTCATGCGCCGCTTGCACAAGGCGTCTGAAGTCGCATTCGACACGGAAACGCGTAACCTGAGTGTGCTATTTAACAAAATCCTGACCATCCAGTTCGCGATGGACACAGAGCCCGAGGTAGGGTATACGGTGTCCGTCGATCACCCGCTTGCTCACTGGACCAAGGAAGAACGCCTGCACATAAAAAAGTCGTTGAAGAAGTTCTTCACGGCACGACAGGGCCCGATGCTCGTCACCTTCAACGGGATGTTTGACCTGCGGATAGTGCGCCAGCAGCTG
>NZ_JBXAYB010000019.1:0-519 GCF_056782115.1 Dellaglioa sp. CoH-56-MRSF-14
GCGGAGGATTTATGATAGAAGGCGCAAGAGTTTTGTCCCACCAAAGTGTGCTGCACCACATCGATGACCCGCGCGAACTCACGTTGTTCGTTCGTTCCGTAGTGGAAGCGCGGCCCGAGGTCTTCAACAGTATCTGCATCCACGGATTTCGGAAGATCGTGGCTGATTTGGTTGAGGAACTGGACGAGCGGTACGGGCCGGGGCTGACCATCGAGCTGCTGGACGCTCAGGACATGGACAATGAAGCCGACGAATTTACAGACGACATTCTGATGCTCATCACATCGAAACATAACAAGTTCCAACTGCAATGAAAAAGAAAGGACGAATATTCGTCATCGACGGAAATCACGCACTCCATCGTGTCTGGTTCACGTTGCGCACAGGCCGGCCGATCGAAGAGGCACTTCCATATGCATTCACCAGCTTGATATGCAAAGACGCCGTGGCCGTCAAGGCCACCCATATGCTGGTTGCATTTGACGGCAAGCAGGTGTTTAGGTACGGTGTGTATGACGG
>NZ_JBXAYB010000020.1:0-511 GCF_056782115.1 Dellaglioa sp. CoH-56-MRSF-14
TCACCCAACCACGACCCGGCACCTTCTCGATGCTGATGTCGATCGGCTGCGATTGCAGACCGCCGCGATCCGAGTAAGCGCCGTGGTTCAGCGCGTCCGAGATCACGAAGAATTCGCCTTGGTTCAGGACCTTGTGTTCCGGGTGACGGTATGCGTCCGACGTGATCGTGCAACCGTACAGGACACCGAGTTCACCGGTCAACAGGAGTACGTGACGAGCAACCGGGTCGATCGCTTGGAAGAAGTCCGAGTTACCGATGATATCTTGGTACAGGTCCGACGCCATCAGCACGTGCGGAGCCTTCAGGCCCCAGCGCGTCACGTTTGTCATCACGTTCGCAAACGTGTACGGCGTGAGCTGGCCCGGGATGATCGACGGCGGGTTATCGACGCCGATCAGTGCCTTAACTTGCGAGTACCACAGACGGTCTTCACCGACCATGATAGCTTCGGTAGCTTCGACATACTTCTCTTGCAGCACATCACCAGCTGACTGGTTCAGTTCGTTCTG
>NZ_JBXAYB010000021.1:0-504 GCF_056782115.1 Dellaglioa sp. CoH-56-MRSF-14
CAACGCATCGACACAAATCCGACCCGCCTGCAAATTGGGTAAAACATGAGTACGCCATATCAAGAAATCTATAAGTATCAGGTGGATTGGCCCTCGACGGACTCAACAGAAAACAGGCGTCTTGGGTATCGCTACCCGCGCAGTATTCTGCTGCCTCCATATCTAGCGGCTAATCCATACTACGTGGATTACACAAATGCCATCGACAATGTGTTCGAGGGACAAGTCGATATCAAGACCGAGATTTTGCAGAATCTGCGTAACATGTGGGTGACTAATCCCCCGCTCGAACAGCAGATTGCGGATCAAGTGTCTGGCACCGGTACCGATCCAGTGACGGGTCTTCCGTTCATGGGCGGCCATCTGATTGATTTTGATCAGTGGTCGCAGCCTGAGCGTGACATTCTGGCAAAGCAGGTGAATGCACTTGGGATGAAGCTAGCAAACGCAGGTGTCCTAACTGACGACAGCTACCAAGCCATATCGCGATGGGTTGGCATGTAT
>NZ_JBXAYB010000022.1:0-493 GCF_056782115.1 Dellaglioa sp. CoH-56-MRSF-14
GTAGAAGCTCGATCTAGTACATCGGCGTTCAACACTTTGTGCCGACTCCGAAACTAGACAGGTGCACTACTCGAATGGGATTCAGTCCAACTTATGGAGAACACATGAACGAGGGCATTGCCCCAAGTGGCTACAGCGTGAGTCACAGCCCGGTCTCTGGTCGGGACGAGTAGTAGATAGAAAACCCGGCCTCGGCCGGGTTTTTCTTTTGCTTGACGTGCTTAGTAAATAATAGTAGTATCGCTTTTTGTAACTGAACTAGGCAACAGGAGAGAGGTATGCTGATCCGCAACGAGTACGATGGAACTGATTCGCAGGGCAACCGTTTCCAAGGCACCAACTACCGTGACTTCCGCGTCAACTACCTGATCGTTGGAGATGTGGCCTGTCAGTCGAGTGACTTGTTCGATCGTAAGCAGGTACATTTGCGTACTGTATGCGCCTCTGCGCAAGACCCGAAGGTAGCTCGACGCCGGATGAGTGAGATTGAGGC
>NZ_JBXAYB010000023.1:0-489 GCF_056782115.1 Dellaglioa sp. CoH-56-MRSF-14
TTGCGGGTACTCGTGTATGAGAGCGCGCAAGCAGATTTTCTTTCGGTAGTGCCAAGGAACTGCGCCGTTCAACCAGAAGTCGATTTGTGCGATGTCGAAGTCGTTGCCGAGCGCCATCACATACATGTGCTCGGGATCAACAATGAAGTGATCGCGCACTCGCGCATCTATCGTGGTCAACCAGTAATCGGTCAGTTCGCGCTGGAACTGCTCAAGATTGATCGAATCTGCCTGACCCGTGACCAGTGAACTTCGCGCCGCTTCAGATTGATTCAGCCACCAGAAGAAGGCGTCGGCCTCGATCTTTCCACCACGATTAAGCTGCTCTTGGAGATTGAGGTTCCACTTCATGCTGTCGATGATGCCGATGCCGGGCACCACCGAGCAAATGCCGACCGATAGAATCGGGGAGCCGACGCGCAGCCCCAGACTCTCGATATCGATCATGACGAATGTCTTTTGCCCTATTCCGTGTTTCGGCTTGATATC
>NZ_JBXAYB010000024.1:0-486 GCF_056782115.1 Dellaglioa sp. CoH-56-MRSF-14
GGAAATAGCTCAGCTTGGTAGAGCACCTGGTTTGGGACCAGGGGGTCGCAGGTTCGAATCCTGTTTTCCCGATTAATAGATTGCCAAAATTTATTATGTGTTTTTATTTTATGGCGGCGTAGCTCAGCTGGCTAGAGCGTCCGGTTCATACCCGGGAGGTCAGGGGTTCGATCCCCTTCACCGCTATTTTCTACGTAAGAAGCTTGGACCTTTAGCTCAGTTGGTTAGAGCAGACGGCTCATAACCGCCCGGTCGTAGGTTCGAGTCCTACAAGGTCCATTACTTGTAGCTGATTCAAGTAGATTTTTAATTTTTTATGGAGGATTACCCAAGTCTGGCTGAAGGGAACGGTCTTGAAAACCGTCAGGTGGGTCAAACCACGCAAGAGTTCGAATCTCTTATCCTCCTTTTTAATATTATCGCGGGATGGAGCAGTCTGGTAGCTCGTCGGGCTCATAACCCGAAGGTCGTAGGTTCAAATCCTGC
>NZ_JBXAYB010000025.1:0-475 GCF_056782115.1 Dellaglioa sp. CoH-56-MRSF-14
GCTTCTGTCCGTCAACGCGTTCGGACGAATCCCAGAATGGCCTGTGGGATTTGCCGACATCTGGGACGGTATTACGTCTGACATACTGAAGGCCGGTATCGCCAAGAGCAAACGTAATTGACATGGACGCTGCTGATCTGTATAGTTTGCTTGAGGATTCGCTGTGCATCGTGCGGCGCGCGGTGTGGAGCGAATATGATGACTGGGCTGCGTCAGTCGAACAGCGGCTGATGAATGCCATGAACGAACTAGTTGAGGAAGATGAAGATGAACAAGAAGTATCACCGTGAGGTGCGTCCCATGTTCAAGTCGCTGGAGCAGTATCTAGGTTTGGAACTGGATCGTGTCCGGCACACGGAACTCGAACAGTTCGCGGAAGAGCACAAACAGTTCGTGCGCCTGAACGACAAGAAGGATGAGGCTCTGTTCGGCATCGAATGCCACACGCTCAAGATTCGTGCAGACTACGACGCGC
>NZ_JBXAYB010000026.1:0-467 GCF_056782115.1 Dellaglioa sp. CoH-56-MRSF-14
GCTGCCCGAAATGATGTTCGACGGTCGATACCAGAAGTGGCACTCGCTGCTGGCCGCCGACGCATCGGTCGCGTTCTACCAGTCGCTGTTCGATCATCTGCCGGAAAAGACGTGGCTGCGTTCCAAGAACGGAGTCACCGTCCGCACCCGGCCCAAGTTCGATTGCCGTGTCTGGCAATTGCCGAACGAGAGCGAAGCGTTCGACGCATTTGCGTGGCGTGAGGCGGATGCGACACGCAACTCGTTGCAGATGCTGTGTCAAGCACACTTCTCACACCGTCAGCTGCACGGCAAGAACACGCGGGCTCAGCACGACATGCTGCACGATATCGGCCTCAACTGGAACAACGAGCCTGCTTCGTTCAAGCGTGGCACGTACGTCCGACGTATCGTGGAGGACAGAATGTTGACCGAAAAGGAGCTGCTTGCAATTCCCGAGAAACATCGGCCGAAGGGCCCGGTGACGT
>NZ_JBXAYB010000027.1:0-461 GCF_056782115.1 Dellaglioa sp. CoH-56-MRSF-14
GCCTCGGTCCACTCAGCACCCTGCGGAAATGCCTTGAACATCTTGTCGATGATGTCCTGCGCGTATGCTGTGCGATCCTCTTCAATCAATGCCGTAAGCTTGTGATCCAACTCTTCCAGCATGCGATTGATTTCGACCATACGCTTCTTGTCCGTCTCGGGCTTCAACGACTCTTCGTACAGCGCGCTGATCTGTCCTTTTAGGGAGCCAAGGTCACTCTGCTTCGTATCGATGCCGAGTGTCTTTGCGCTCTTACCGTACAGCGTGCCGAACACAATCGCCTTAATCGCGTGACGGAGCGGGTGATCCTTGTCCACCCACTGCTTGAAAAAGCGAAACACGTTTTGAATGTGAATGTCGCCTTTCGTCTTTAGCTGCGCCTTGATCTCAGCGCGTTCCTCATCGGTCTTTGCCGAGATGTAGGCTTGCCGCAATTTCTGACCTGCGCGGAACGCCTCGGC
>NZ_JBXAYB010000028.1:0-458 GCF_056782115.1 Dellaglioa sp. CoH-56-MRSF-14
GTTCTTATGGTGCACTGTGCAGCTGCCGCATTCACTATACCTGTAAGCCTTCCGGGTTCTAATGTCAAGGCCCTGAGTCCAGCTGCCAATAACTCGGTGTTCATCATCAAGAAGAACGGGACTCAGATAGGGGTAGCCACATTTGCCAT
Source organism: Dellaglioa sp. CoH-56-MRSF-14 (assembly GCF_056782115.1). Next base: position 150 of record NZ_JBXAYB010000028.1, read on the forward strand.
TGGGTCTACTACTGCACTTCTTGGATCATCGGTTCCGGTGTCCTTTGCCGTGGGTGATATTCTAGAAGTGGACGGGCCAAACACACCCGACCCCTCGCTAGCTAACATCGGATTCACCATTGTGGGTACGCTGAATTGAGGCCAATTTTATAGTGTAGGGTAACTATAAGGAAGAGATATGGACGCAGCACATCGGTTGCTGGCCGAGCATCAGGTCACCGATCCACCTAAACAGGATCAGGATCGTACGTGGCAAAAGCGCATGGAAGACAGCTATCGCGGCAAAGGCCGACGTGCAGGCTCCGAAAT
>NZ_JBXAYB010000029.1:0-457 GCF_056782115.1 Dellaglioa sp. CoH-56-MRSF-14
GCGACACGTAGACTGTGAGGCTGAGGGCTTTCCCCATGGACTTCCGACCAACGTGTTTTTCGATACGGAAGAACAGGCCGTGGCGTTTGCTCGGCGTATCGACTCGTTTTTGGACGCGTCGCTGAAGGGTGCGCTGNAGTACATGGTGGATCGACGTGCCGAACTCTTCGACCGAGAGACAAAGGAGCTGCTCAATGATTAATCATTTGTCAAATCAAGAGCTGTTTGTATCAACCCTCGTCGTGTTCGCGGTGATTGCTGTCGTGGCCGCACTCGTCATGGTCGGGATCGTTGTGTGGCTGCGCCGGACAGGGGACACGACAGCAAACCGTGAGTTCTCGCGGTTCCTTGACTGGGCGATGCGCGAAAAGCTGGATACAAGTCTTGTGTCATACATCAACGAGGGCGCGTACAGATTTACGTCCTCAGAGACGCAGGCCGCGTTCAGTGCGTGGCT
>NZ_JBXAYB010000030.1:0-447 GCF_056782115.1 Dellaglioa sp. CoH-56-MRSF-14
GCACCTCGATGCTATCGAGGAAACACCTGCGCCTAAAAAGCGTGGTCGTCCGCCCCTTCCCAAAAACACGGGACAGACACCAAAAGGTCGTGACCGTGATCAGCCTGTAACTGACGTTGTTGTGGTGAAGCCCGAGCGCGATCCGCTTGAGGATGACGACGATGACATGGGACTAACCGTGAGTCGAAAGCGTCGAGAGGTAGTGACCGTTGATGAGGACGGCTCACGAATCTCGCGCCTCAAATCAGGCTCTCTTAACTCGATTCTGGGCGACGATGCCGAGAACATACAGCAGCTCTTGGAGGTCGGTGATTCTGATTCGGCAGCATCCGTGATTCAGAAGCGCGCTCTTCAAACCTGTATTGATCTTGTTGCCGAAGTCGAAAACGGGATTCGCGAATCGAAGGGACGCTATGGTGTTCACTCGTTCAACAACCTGATGATGAC
>NZ_JBXAYB010000031.1:0-446 GCF_056782115.1 Dellaglioa sp. CoH-56-MRSF-14
CGCGCAGTATCGTACGCACCTGTTTGCGTTCCGGGGTGCGCGGTGGGTGCCGTCATCGATGACGGCTGAGCAAGTGCGGGACACCGCTGAATTCAACGGCAATTACGCGTTCCCCGTCTGAGGCGCGGACAACCGAACAAAAGGGGCTCTTAGGGGCCCTTTTTCACGTCCGGGGCCGGCAGGCTGAGGGTGCGCGCACGCGTCGCGGACCCAAACACAACTAACCCGCTGAGGCTGGCAATGCAAAATTACGACATGAGTAAGCTACGAAAGGAAGCGATTACGCTACTGGCCGCGTCGCTTAAGCGTGACTCCAAGTTTTACAAGGACGATTACGAGGCAATCGTGTGCGCCGTCAACAAGAAAACGCGTGCTGAACTGCTGGAATGCTTGAAGCGCCAGCGCGCAATTGCCGGCGTTTCGGATCGCGAGATTCGTCGTAACTG
>NZ_JBXAYB010000032.1:0-442 GCF_056782115.1 Dellaglioa sp. CoH-56-MRSF-14
GTGAATACGGATTGATCTTGCACGCACGCGCATGCAAGAAGTTCGTGAATGAGGGCTGCGCTGCTTGACGTACATACTCATCAAGAGTCGGCTCGTTGACCTTAAGTTCCCAAGGCTCTCCCGGGTTTTGCGTCGCATCGACCATGGCTACGCCGATCGCCAGATGCAAATCCAGCACACGGGTATCAGGCCACAGCTGTTGACTCAAGTTACTCATTGCGAGCTGGGAACGTGCATCACACACAAAGTACACAACACGATCGTATGGGATCGCCACCTTTGGAATGTTGCGCACACGATCGATGATAACGGGCCATACCGGCTGTTCCGCGCACAGACCATCGACCGTGGCGTGCGTCGTGCGCCCGAAACCCCCGACAAACGTATGGCTCATGTTCAGCTTGCGCAAGGCCTCCGATACTTGGATTGGTGACGCATCAAT
>NZ_JBXAYB010000033.1:0-424 GCF_056782115.1 Dellaglioa sp. CoH-56-MRSF-14
GGAGAAAAAAGTGTTCATACAACTTACGAACGCTGGGAAGGCAATTATCGCGGCTGCGACGGGCCCCATCAAAATCACGTCGTTCAAGCTGGGTTCGGCCTACGGATACATCCCGCAGGCAACCGACACGAACATCCACGGTACTACTATTTACGAGGGGATTCCCAGTGATCCCTTCGTTGTAAACCCGAACGTCGTCAAATATGGCGCATACCTAGACTACAACCTAGGACCGTTCGATTTTGGTGAAATTGGGTATTTCGTGGGCAACACGCTGTTCGCGTTGGCCGCAGACGACAGCCTGATTCACAAGTCACCGCTCGGTGCGGTGGACGGCGGAAACAGCATCCGGATTGATGCGTTCCTGTCGATCGTGGACACGAATTACCAAATGTGGCTGGACGCCGCAGAATCGAACAACCAG
>NZ_JBXAYB010000034.1:0-404 GCF_056782115.1 Dellaglioa sp. CoH-56-MRSF-14
GCTATGTGGAACGCGTCATGCTCGAATTCACGAAAGTGGCAACCGGTGCCACAGTCAAACTCGCGGGCTTCGAGATCACGGAACGCGGGGCCCAGCTCTATGCGGAGCTGAATCGAGGCCTCGCATGACGTGCTGCATGATCATGACCGAGTTCCGTGCGTTCTTGGATACACAGGGCGGTCGGTTCGCGGTCAGTGAGGGAGACGAACTGCCGTTCACGGCGCATGTCTGGGCCGACGAGATTTACATGGACGCGCCGACCGTGAGCGCCCGGCTACCCCTCAACTACTGCCCCGGATGTGGGGAGCGGCTGTGGACCAATGTACCCGGATAGACCTCAACTTTTTCCATTATATTTCAACGGAAACACCCTCTAAAAGCCCTTCCTGTACATACCCCTCAGG
>NZ_JBXAYB010000035.1:0-397 GCF_056782115.1 Dellaglioa sp. CoH-56-MRSF-14
GAAGCTTATCGAACCCCAACAACGGACTGTATTCGTCGTCAAGAGCACGTGCCCGCTCCCACCCATTGATCCACAGCGCCCGCGCGATCCCCGTCTACGGGTTTTGATCGAGAGTCATTCCCGACCAGTAGGCGTCTCGGCCCGCGCGGCGTGGATCGGTCATTCGATATTCCGATATGCGTGTTCGATACGGTCAGCCAGACGACGGCGTTCGCACGCGACCTCTAGACACATGGCCTCTTGAGCAGATGTTAGGCAATCTTGGCCGATCTTCTCAAACTTTTGTGCTTCTGTACGAAGTAGGTCGATGCACACCAGCATCTCCTTAGGCGTCATGCCCAACGGGTAATAAACGCTCATGATCATCTCCTTGAAAGTTGGTGTGACTATTATACAT
>NZ_JBXAYB010000036.1:0-393 GCF_056782115.1 Dellaglioa sp. CoH-56-MRSF-14
GTGCAGCGTATAAGCAAGCGAAGAAAGTTCAACGTGCTGCTGTGCGTTCGGGTCCAGAATTTCGAGAATTTAATCGGCTTGATGTGGCTGTGCGTCGCGCTGAGCAGGCTGGTAAAGATACGTCCGCGCTGATAGAGCAGCGCGAGCGCGCCGGAGCCGCGTGGAAGGCTGCGAAACAGCCTAGTAAATAACGCGTATTACATACAGGAGTCCAAAAATGAGTGACGAACTAAATCCGGGGCGCGCAGCGTTCCCGCCGTTCATACCAGAATCACCAACACGATTCGCGCAGCCTGCGGACCCGACGCCGACCCGGCTCCAGCGATTCCTTAACTGGCTGAACATTCGGGACCTGCCACGCACCGTTGTGCAGGACTGGAACCAAGACGATGG
>NZ_JBXAYB010000037.1:0-388 GCF_056782115.1 Dellaglioa sp. CoH-56-MRSF-14
GAGTAGTCGTATCGAATCATCAGGTATCCGGGTGTGGATACGAACATCTTCTTGATGATCTTTGCGAGCTTTCCCCGGCTCGGAATCTGCTGAAGGTTAGGTCCCATCGACGCGAGACGGCCGGTTACCACCGCCCATACCGAATAGTCAGGCCGCAGGTGATTGTCCTTGGCTGCGTCCATGTTCGTCGTAAGCCGTTTGAACCAGCCCTTCGCATACGTGGACAACAGCTTCGTCAGCGCCTGATAGTCGCCGTACAGACCAACGATCTTGTTCTTGTCGCGGTAATGCGCAACGAATTCCTTGTCGATGGCATCTGCCCCGGTCTTCGTCTTCGACAAGGGTTCGAGTCCGAGGATGTCGAAAAAGAGCTTTGCCTTGTGTGGCG
>NZ_JBXAYB010000038.1:0-386 GCF_056782115.1 Dellaglioa sp. CoH-56-MRSF-14
TTCCCTCATGCTGACCCCGTAAATCAGCCGTAGCCCGTACCATACAGCATACCACAGGCAACCGGCCCCGTCAACATACCCGAGTGTATCAGTCGGGTATCACGCGAAACGGCAGGCGCGCACCGTTTGCGCTCTGTCGTGTCTCCTGTCCTTCGCTCGATTGCGGTTGAATCCCCGCTGCAATCGATGTTTCTAGCTGCTGCTTTTGCGGGCTGAGTCTGCAAACCTCGCGCCAGAATTTATAATTATGCAAGTCAATTACCATACGCACGCACTCCGTAGGATGAGGGGATTACATTATCTCTCATCCTACGAATGCGCGCAAGGGTTCACGCTGCTTTTTTCTCGCGCGTTTCGGCGGCCGGTGCCTCGGCCCCGTTCGTGCT
>NZ_JBXAYB010000039.1:0-386 GCF_056782115.1 Dellaglioa sp. CoH-56-MRSF-14
GACAAGCGTGAGCAGGACATTTGCCGTGTATTTCACGACTTGGGCCGTGAACTGGCCTTCCTTGTCGCGCGTCACCTCCAGAATCTAGCCCGAATCCACCAGACCCGAATCTTCAGAGCCGCGAATTGCTACCAGAACACCAGTGCCAACGCCAAACTTCTCGATAAACGCTGCTTCAACTTTCTTCGACATCTATTACTCTCCGTTACGGATAAAGCCAAATATTTGGATCGGGAATCTGGCACATCCCGTTTTGCGACGAGGATTGAACTATAGCAATTCAACCCTCATCGGTCAAGCACTATTTACGAAACCTTGAACTTCTTGGTCGCCTTTTCAGCTTCGTACGCGCGATCCTTCTCGATAGCCGGGATCAGCGCATCCAG
>NZ_JBXAYB010000040.1:0-381 GCF_056782115.1 Dellaglioa sp. CoH-56-MRSF-14
TGGCGCTAAGAAGCTTAACTTCTGTGTTCGACATGGGAACAGGTGTATCCTTCTTGCTATCGCCACCACACTCTTTTACTACTACATAAAACAATTTTGCAACCACTAATGCCGGCTGCAGGAGTCGAACCTGTGACCCTCGGTTTACGATACCGATGCTCTACCAACTGAGCTAAGCCGGCGAAAATGACCCGTACGGGATTTGAACCCATGTTACCGCCGTGAAAGGGCGGTGTCTTAACCACTTGACCAACGGGTCATATACATAAAAATGTGTTAATCAGTTAGATTAGCACATTTTTAAATTTATTATTAGCATGGCAACGTCCTACCCTCGCAGGGGGCGACCCCCAACTACTCTTGGCGCTAAGAAGCTTAACT
>NZ_JBXAYB010000041.1:0-378 GCF_056782115.1 Dellaglioa sp. CoH-56-MRSF-14
GAGTTTTGAGTTTTATGTTCCCAGTAGTAGAACCGCTATCTGAGATAAGCGATGTACCGGTTGCTCCATTGTTATTCACCGTGGATATAACGACAGCACCGGTTTGTCCGGACACCGAAGTAACAGGCGGCGGAGGCACCGTTCCTGTGATTCTCAGGTTGCCATTTGCATCAGGCGCGATGGTGATGTTGCTACCAGCAACCAGAGTTTTGAGTTTTATGTTCCCAGTAGTAGAACCGCTATCTGAGATAAGCGATGTGCCGGTCGCAGCGTTGTTATCCGATGCCTGAACCACAATATTGCCGTTAGCATCGGGTTGCTGACCATCTACGGTCTTCACCTTGCCAGCATTATCGAGTTCCTGTTGAAGATTGGGTA
>NZ_JBXAYB010000042.1:0-377 GCF_056782115.1 Dellaglioa sp. CoH-56-MRSF-14
GCATCATCGATGGCCGCAAACACGTTGGTATCGCCACGCGGGCGGCCTGCGCGCAAGACAGCGGCAACAACCGCCTCATCCTGAGCGAGTACCTGTGCTTCTTCCGGGCTGATGCCAAGGCGCTGAACGAGGATAGCAGCAGCTGCCGAGTCAGCGGTCTGCGTCTCGTCCGGAATTTCAACCGTAGCCTCGAATGCCAATGCGTTCTTGGCGGCTTGGTCTGCTTCTGCCGAAGCCTGTTCCGGAGTATAGTTCTCCAGCGCATCAGTGACGAGCTGGCCTTCTTCAGCGTCTTTGTTTTCGTGTTCCTGTGCGGGTTGTTCGCGATCCGGAGTCCCGACAATGACAGCCGCGTAAAGGCCGCTCACCGAATACTC
>NZ_JBXAYB010000043.1:0-376 GCF_056782115.1 Dellaglioa sp. CoH-56-MRSF-14
CCGTCATTCGTGCAGTTCAAATTCAATCTGTAGTTCGAACCATTCCGCGTAATAGACTGCACTGAGCGGTAGTACCCCTCAGGTGTCTGAACGATCATGATACGGTTGCCGACCGTCAGATCGATACTGTGCATGTACTGAGCGTTAACCCCTATCCACGTACTGGACGATGCCGCAATCGGGAACCACAGCTGACTACCGTACCCACCATCAGTTTGGCGATTTGTCGCGTACTTGTAGTGTGCACTTGCCACGGCCCACTGAGTAGTGGACACTTGTGTCATCAGCGTCGGCTCAGCATCCGCGTTATTCTCATGAACCAAGAGCGCAGGGACAAACGGATTCATCATCTGGTTCGGAGGAATGACATCCGACC
>NZ_JBXAYB010000044.1:0-372 GCF_056782115.1 Dellaglioa sp. CoH-56-MRSF-14
CCTGCGGCTGGATCACCTCCTTTCTAAGGAATATTACGGAAACCTACACACTTGTCGAAAATTTGTTTAGTTTTGAGAGATCTACTCTCAAAAGCGTTTACGGGCCTATAGCTCAGCTGGTTTAGAGCGCACGCCTGATAAGCGTGAGGTCGATGGTTCGAGTCCATTTAGGCCCATTTACCAATTAATAAAATACCCATTATGGGGCCTTAGCTCAGCTGGGAGAGCGCCTGCCTTGCACGCAGGAGGTCATCGGTTCGATCCCGTTAGGCTCCATTGACAATATTAATTGTCGAATTTGTTCTTTGAAAACTAGATAATATTTATTAAATTTTTAAGCAATAAGCCGAGAAACACCGCGTTTTATTAGTT
>NZ_JBXAYB010000045.1:0-366 GCF_056782115.1 Dellaglioa sp. CoH-56-MRSF-14
GCTTATCGACGCGCGCGATATTGCCGTCAAAGCCCCAGTGACGCGTGTACTGACCCGCGAGCTGCGTGGCTTTCCCGATATCGGATGCGGCCCCCGACGACGAGAAGGTTTGGCCAAACACCAGCTCTTCGGCCGCGCGGCCCGCGAGCAACACGCAAATCTCGTCCAGAACGTTCTGCTTCGACATGATATCCTCGCCCTCGACCACGGGCATCATGTAACCGCCCTTGAACGATGCGACGTTCACCTTCAGCTCGAACGGAGCAACGCGCTTCAGCAGCGCGTAGACCAGAGCGTGGCCCGCTTCGTGCGCCGCGACCATCGCCGTGAATTCCACGCTCCGCTTCTTCTTTTCCTTGTCCATAT
>NZ_JBXAYB010000046.1:0-362 GCF_056782115.1 Dellaglioa sp. CoH-56-MRSF-14
ATGCAAACCGTTTCGATCACCGATTACACCCTCCTGACGCCCAAGCTGGCTAAGGTCGTTATTGCCTATACTGGCAAGTTCAACAAAGAAAGCCTGCGCGCCGCTATCACTGAAAAGTTCGAGGCGAAGGCCGCTCCTGTCGAGGATTCGTTCCGCGAAGTGCGTGCTGGTGTCGCAGTCGGATTCCTGCGTGCGAACCGCGAAGTTCGTGTCGTCGATCCGCAAGAGCTGCGTGCCTCGTACCGCACGGTCGGCAGCTCGAACATCATGACCTCAGAAGCTGACGATAGCCTGTGGGAGCTGAAGAGCGGCAAGGGCGGTACGTATCTCGCACGTCACGGCAACGAAGACCTGTCGGAACT
>NZ_JBXAYB010000047.1:0-354 GCF_056782115.1 Dellaglioa sp. CoH-56-MRSF-14
GTTCTTCACGCACTGGCCCGTGGATGAAGCGCTCCACGTTCATTGACCGGTTCCTGACAGGGGGCACGAAATTTAGGCGCACACAGAAATTGAGGGCCATGGCCCCGGACACGCCGATGCAAAACGGACCCGATCGAAAAATCTTGGGGGCGCGCAGCGTACGCAACCCATCATTGTTAAGCGTGGCCACCGAATCAGAACCCATCCACACACCACCCGCATCGCGCACCGCACAAATAGTTGTCACAAATCCTCCACACTTAGCTCAAGCCGACCACGGCTCCGGAAACTTCATCCACGCAATCACGTGATAATCGTCGTAGTCACGCGGGTCACAAATACCGTCAGTCGGAC
>NZ_JBXAYB010000048.1:0-353 GCF_056782115.1 Dellaglioa sp. CoH-56-MRSF-14
GTTCGGGGACGTGGGCAGGTTCAAGAGATGGATGAGATGGAGCTAAGGGTTTATGAGGCTGAACGCAGTGCGCAAGACGCAGAATCGCGATCTATGATGTTGGAGTCGGTGGTCGCGTCCCGTCTTGACCAGATGGATGGAACGCCAGCGTCCACGCCCACGCTGGGTATGCCTGTCGCATCGTCCATGGGCTCAACGTCCGATCACGTGTACGCCGAACACAACCCATTTGAGGATATGGCGCGGGTAGAGGGCGCGGGCGATCTATTCAACGGTGGTATTCCACAGTACACAAGTGTTCGGGACCAAGATACAAATGTGGATGCTATTCGCAGTTCCCGGGTGCATGAAGG
>NZ_JBXAYB010000049.1:0-352 GCF_056782115.1 Dellaglioa sp. CoH-56-MRSF-14
GTAGCTCAGCCGGTTAGAGTTCCGGATTGTGATTCCGGAGGTCATGGGTTCGAATCCCATCAGTCACCCCAATGGGAACGTGGGCAGAGCGGCTTAATGCAGGAAGGCTGGTCATAATAGACAAAGCCACCGTTGCCCGGTGCGTCAGGCAAATCCGGCACCGAGGTTTACCGTACGTTCGAATCGTACCGTTCCCACCCAACAGAATAGGAGGCGATCATGAGTAGAGTTCAGTGATAATCAACTGGAGGTCTCATGAAAGCAAAAGCATTTTCCCGTCGTGTAATCAGTTATGGTCCGGGCGGTTTCCATTGCCCGTGCTGCGGCCCGGCTCCGGGTGCGCGTCGAGACG
>NZ_JBXAYB010000050.1:0-348 GCF_056782115.1 Dellaglioa sp. CoH-56-MRSF-14
AGTGAACTGTGGGGACCAGTGCGCGTGTGGTCCATGCTATGTGTATGAAGTGCAGCACGTTCAGAGCTTCTAGTGGGAACTCTGTGCCGTTTATGAACAAGCTGACTTCTATACGATCTTTAATTGCGAAACTCATACGCCCCTCAGATCATAATCGGCTGTTGCTGTTGCTGGCTCTTGACCTGTGCACTCACATAGCCCTGAATGGCCGACTTAGTTGGAACGTTGATAGTCATACCCGGACAAATTTCGGACAACGGATCAGTTATGCCGTTATAGGCCATAAGTGCGCGCCACAAGCTTGTGTCTCCGTAGAACTTGTAGGCCAGCCCCGGAAGATTGGCCATG
>NZ_JBXAYB010000051.1:0-347 GCF_056782115.1 Dellaglioa sp. CoH-56-MRSF-14
CCGCCAAGCACGACCCTGTCGTCCTCGTCGAAGAATCCGTTCGACCTCCCTTCATTGAGATCGAAGTGCCCATGATCATCGGATCCTCCATCCGAGCGGCAGACCCGGCGCTGATCAAGCTTCCAGCCTCCAGCGTGTGGCACGACACCAAGAGTAAGTACTCCACGGACACCACCATGGAGCCGATTCACGACGACATGATCCGGCGCCACGCGCTCACGGCAGCGCAGCACGCGGCGGAGCTCGCCGGCGTCACCGGAGCCTGTCGAGTGGATCTCTTCGTGGACGCCGCCGGGACAGTGACTGTCGGTGAGATTAACGCCGTACCCGGGCACGGAGCAGCCAGC
>NZ_JBXAYB010000052.1:0-341 GCF_056782115.1 Dellaglioa sp. CoH-56-MRSF-14
GTACCGGTTTCGGGCTTTATCGACTTGAGCACGCAACTCGTGAAATCGGGCAACGGCACTTTCGTCAATGGTCATACTCTCTCCAGTACTAAAAACTGCTATTTACTGCGGGCGTTGAAATTGTGGCTCAGCTTGCTGGGATTGCCAAATCTGCTGCGTGCCCTGAGCCACGAGAGGCTGTTGCACACCCGTCACGTTCTGAATGATCCAGCGATTTGCCTCGATTGCGTTGGGAAAGGTGCGGACTGCGGCACGCGTCTTGATGATTTCCGCAAACTCGTTTTGGTTTTCCACCTTTTTCTCGTTGTCGAGACGCGGCGTCCACTCTTTGTCTACCGGAT
>NZ_JBXAYB010000053.1:0-340 GCF_056782115.1 Dellaglioa sp. CoH-56-MRSF-14
GCCCTGATCCCAGTAATCGCCACCGCCGAACAACAGGTCGCGAATGTACGTGGCATCGAGTTCCCGGTTCGTGGCTTTGTCCGTATAGCCCGGAACCTCGATCGACCCCCACTGCGGGAATTTCTTCAGGTAGTACGAACTCTGGTCCTTCGAATGGCCGATGAGGACTACCTCCACTTCGGTGACGAGACCGGTGGAATGAAGCGCATCCATCTCCAGCGCGCGCTTCGCGAAATCGACGCGACGCTGGACTTCAGCCATCCATTTGAAGTCGTTGTCATGCAGGTGATCGTTGAGCGTTTCGAGTTCGAGGAAGCCCTTTTCAATGGCTTCCGGATAC
>NZ_JBXAYB010000054.1:0-338 GCF_056782115.1 Dellaglioa sp. CoH-56-MRSF-14
TTGGAGTCCGGAGCAAGTACACGGATCATCAACCGCGTAACGTTCTCAGTCGGTGACGTATTCATAAATCTGGCAAACGTCTCGTCTGACCTAATCAGTGAGGTGGTGTTCAACGCTGGTCAAAGTTTGGTCAACGGAGTGGTGAACACCGTTTCGCAGACCGCTATCAACTCGCTTGGGGGTGCTCTCGATAGCATCCTAGGATAATCACAATGATCGACACAAAAAACTACGTACCTCAGTCGAAGACCACATCGTTCAATGCGTTTCCGGCAGATAAGCAAGAGCGCATGGCTCAGATTCAGGCTGATAAGCTGAAGAGTGTGGCGCATCTGCCG
>NZ_JBXAYB010000055.1:0-334 GCF_056782115.1 Dellaglioa sp. CoH-56-MRSF-14
CAACCGGGTCCTTAATCTTCTTTCCCATCAACTCTCCCCTGTCTTTGTGCGCCCTTCAGCATTCCCAGCTTCGCACCGATCACAACCCGCTCCACCGTTATATTGCGCAAGCGCTTGACGATGAACGCACCGTGCCCCGCATCCTCATGGCTGATACAAAGCTCGTGCTTTCGGCACAGCGCTTCGTACTCATCGAGAAAGTCTTCGACAGCCTTTGGGCTTTCTACGTAACTTCTCGCTATTCTGCCAAACCTTTGGGGTTTCTGCCTCATTCGTCCGAATCCTCAAGAAATGCATCATACCAACCATCGTACCACGAGAGGCCGTTAGCGTC
>NZ_JBXAYB010000056.1:0-332 GCF_056782115.1 Dellaglioa sp. CoH-56-MRSF-14
GTCCGAGATGTAGACATCAATCTCGAATTCTAGCGCACTCATCATGCGTGCGTCAATACGCACCAGCGTGTCATCATCCATGTGCTCCTGACACAGGGCGCGGATCGCGATTACGCAATCACCGAGTCGCCCAGAATCGCTGTAGTCCATGTAGGTCTCGAAAAGCTTATCCTTCCAACTATTGTACGTCATGGACCTCCTTATTGCCTCGATCAATACACGTAGTGTAGCGCAAACCCAGATTATTCACAACCCCGGACGTGAAAAACGGGGCGCGTGCCCCGTCCATCTATCCCTTCACGCCGAGCTGCGTATGTTGCTGTGGCGCATGC
>NZ_JBXAYB010000057.1:0-332 GCF_056782115.1 Dellaglioa sp. CoH-56-MRSF-14
GGCACGTACACAGGCGTATAATAGAGGTGTACTACTTCCCGCTGTCATAAAACATATCCGTAATACGACAGCGGGCTTGCCGCCCGCTGCTGGTAATTTGGTAGCGGGCCAACTCGCTATCAACACGTCTGATGCAAATCTATACACGCTTGATGCACTGGGTAATGTGCGACTTCTGGCCAGCGCCGCAGTAACAGCAAATGCCTACACATCAACCAATACCACGAACCAGCTTGTCAAGACAATCAATGGCGTGAGCCCGGACAGCACAGGCAACTTCACACTGGGTGCCACCAAGAACAAGTTGATCAATGGCAGGTTCCGTCTAAATC
>NZ_JBXAYB010000058.1:0-331 GCF_056782115.1 Dellaglioa sp. CoH-56-MRSF-14
CAGTGAGATGAAGGCCCTGTATCTTCGGGCCAAGGACGCATACTACAACGGCAAGTCCGAGATCATGTCGGATGCAGCGTTCGACCGTCTGGAAGATACGATCCGGAAACGCAGCCCAGAATGGGAAGAATTGGACAAGACGGGTGTGCGTATCTCTGACAAGAAGGAAGAGGTGGCTCTGTGTTGACCTATGCCGAGTCTGGAAAAAGCGTATCCTGACGACGTACCGTCGTTTGCGAAGCGTAGCAAGGGACCCCACTTCGGCATGTGGAAGTTGGATGGCACGAGCCTCCAAGGACTGTACGATCGTGGCACTCCCAAGGCTCTTATC
>NZ_JBXAYB010000059.1:0-331 GCF_056782115.1 Dellaglioa sp. CoH-56-MRSF-14
GTCGGATTCCAGCAAGGCGTACGCTCCAAATTACACAAATAACCCGCAGAAGCTTGCGAATCTGGTGTACGCATCGCGCATGGGTAATGGAGATGTCGCATCTGGTGATGGTTGGACGTTCCGAGGGCGCGGTGCCTTTCATCTGACAGGCCGCGCAAATTACAGTGCGTACAGTGCAGCTGTTTATGGCGATCAGCGAATAGTAAGTAATCCTGAATTGGTAACGCAACCAGCCGATTTCTTTATGAGCGCTGCATGGTTCTGGAGCGCCAACGGCTTGAGCGCGCTTGCGGATCAGGACGCGTATACCGCAGTTACGCAAAAAATCAAT
>NZ_JBXAYB010000060.1:0-328 GCF_056782115.1 Dellaglioa sp. CoH-56-MRSF-14
TTCACGAGACCTACCAGACCTTCTTTCAGGTCAGCTTCCCGGAACACCGGAACCTGCTTGCCAGCAACCTTTTTGGTTTTGATCCAAGGTTTGAGCGCCGTGTACAAGGCACCTGACACAGAATCAACGTGCTTACCGCCGCTCGACTGGCCCAGACCGTTCGTGTAGCCCTTGACCTGATAACCATCGGCGTTTGTGAACGCGACGATAACGTCGGCCAGCTCGGACTTATAGACGAACATCTCCTTCTCGCCCGAGCACCCGATCTTCTCCATCATCTTCTCGATGAGTTCTACAGGGCCGCGCTTACTGAAGAACTCCTTAGTCA
>NZ_JBXAYB010000061.1:0-324 GCF_056782115.1 Dellaglioa sp. CoH-56-MRSF-14
GCTTGGCGCGCGGCCCGTGATTCGAACGCATCCGCTTTCGCGTCAGCCTCGGCCCATTCCGCTACCGTCTGACGCCCGGTCAGGGACGCGGGCGGCGTTGCCCTAACATTGAGCCGCGCGCTATACAGTTCGGTAATTTGGGTTTTCAGCATCGCCGTTCCTTAGATCGCGAGTGCGATCATGTATGCCAGAATCGCGCCGCACACGCATGCGCCCACAAAACCGAGCCACGTTAAGCCCGCTTGCTTTTCTTGGTTGTATCCACGCATTTTCATGTCCTCAGTGTTAGTCGGTTAGTGGGGTTCGCTGTTTGCGTTCCCCATG
>NZ_JBXAYB010000062.1:0-323 GCF_056782115.1 Dellaglioa sp. CoH-56-MRSF-14
ATCCCAGCTAATATCAGATGCAGCAGTGCCAAGAATCCTTCCATTATTTAGACCACCTTACCTTTCGATCCATCGAGCAACTTCAACACATCGATCATGTGGCGCAGATGGTGAGATGCCGAATCTATGTCCTTCACGATCTGGTCCAGCACGTCTACGAGTGCCTTTCCCTCGGTCATCAGCGTTCGGGCCGTACCCTGCACACGCTCGACCAGTGCTTTCCGCTGTTCGGCACTGCTACCGAATTGCTTCAGCTCCTGTGCATACTCGGTGTAGATGTGGTTGCGTAGCGCGTCGCACGCTTCTTGCAGAAGGTCGAGGTT
>NZ_JBXAYB010000063.1:0-321 GCF_056782115.1 Dellaglioa sp. CoH-56-MRSF-14
GGTCCTGTTCATACGCACGTCGCTGGAACTTCAGGTCCTGCTCCCGGTCTTGATCCGACAGATATACATGGAACCAATGATCAAGAGATTTCCCCTTGAAGTACGCGGTACCCACCACATCAGTCCAGTGATGTTGGAACGAGCCGAGCGAGACCGATGCCCTGTAGAATCCGGGCTCAAGCGGCGTATGGTGATGGACCCGGTGAACGGCGATCGGGTACTCGGCGTTGTTCCGGAACTGGGAAATGTGCACCGTTCTCATAGGGAGCCCAATTGGTTTTGCATCTGCCTGTCGTCGAGCCCAAGATCGCTGATCAGGGC
>NZ_JBXAYB010000064.1:0-321 GCF_056782115.1 Dellaglioa sp. CoH-56-MRSF-14
TCGCTTGGTGTACAGGAACATGAAGCGCGACTTCAGAGCCTTTCGGTCCAGCGCAAGATGTTCGGGCACCACGAGATTGGTAGTTGGTCTGAGATTCATCCTATTTGTCCGGGTCCAGAAACGAAAAGACCCCGATAACCGTAGCTATCGGGGTTATTGCGTAGAAGCATACCACAACTTTCTCCTATTTACTAGACCTCTGTTTCGTCTTATTCATCAAACGAGGACAGACGCTGGGCCGCCGCTGTCGTCATTTGTTCCGCCTCATCGTTCTCGCCGTCAACGCCGATTTCGAGGCCGGGCACGCCGTCGTTCAGAAGC
>NZ_JBXAYB010000065.1:0-321 GCF_056782115.1 Dellaglioa sp. CoH-56-MRSF-14
CTCTACCATTGAGCTACACCCGCAAATTAGACTGCGGTTCACCCACAGAATATGGACTTGGCGCTACTTTCCACTTGTACTTATTTGCTATGCCGATGAACACTGCTCTCGCAGACTCGCACATAGCGGCGCACCCTTTCGGGGAGTAACTTGTTCTGGTGCGAGGAAAGGGATTCGAACCCTCACGATCTTTCGACCGGCAGGACCTAAACCTGCTGCGTCTACCAATTTCGCCACCCTCGCGTGGTGCGGATGGTGGGACTCCAACCCACACGCCTTTCGGCAGGGGATTTTGAGTCCCCCGTGTCTAGCTATTCCACC
>NZ_JBXAYB010000066.1:0-321 GCF_056782115.1 Dellaglioa sp. CoH-56-MRSF-14
GATTTGGTGACAACGGCCCTGTTCTTGAAGAGACGGTCAATCAGGTTCTTGGGGATATGGATACAGGTCTTACAGGGTACGCCGATTCCAGTTGCCCGATTTGCTTAGGCAGTAACTTCATCGGCGGTTACACTCCGTATAAGGGGCACCGGCAGGTGCTGGTGGTTACCGACGTACAGGTGCGAAACGGTGAGCTGGATATGCTCAGCAGCCCTATGCGTGCTCACTGCACTGGATTCGACGTGCAGGTGGTTTTGCCGCGCGGCGCTCAGGGAATCGACGCACTTAGGGTGTGGGACGGAGAGATGCCGATGCCTGCCC
>NZ_JBXAYB010000067.1:0-320 GCF_056782115.1 Dellaglioa sp. CoH-56-MRSF-14
ATTGCGCGTCTAGCGCTCCCCGAGGATTCGCTGAAGCTTTCGCAGATCATCACGAACACCACGATGACGATCAACGAGCTTGAGACTGTTCCAGATGCCTCGATATACTCGTTTGCAGACGTGCCTGAACTCGTTATGCGTACCCCTACCATGCGCGACGTTCTTGAGTTTGCGGATGCTCCTGAGATGAAGGATGAAGAACAACGCTCCGAATTCTCGTTCTTGGCTCAACTCGCTACGCATATCCAACACGTAGCCGGTTATCTGACTCTCAAGCAGAGGATTGATATCGTCGGTGAGTGCACACCTGATCAGGTAGC
>NZ_JBXAYB010000068.1:0-318 GCF_056782115.1 Dellaglioa sp. CoH-56-MRSF-14
TGTCAGTAGTGCTCATGTTGAGTTCCTTGTTGTCCTTGAGGTTGGTACTCGCGACGACCCTTTTCCCAATTGCAGGGCCCACACATCGTGGTCATGTTGTGAAGCGCGTCCGCCCCACCGTTATGGCGGCTAATCGTATGATCGTGCGTAAATATCACGTCTTTGCCATTGACGGTACCCCACATATTCATATGGAACGGACCGTCGCCGCCTTTCTTCGAATACGTGCGCTCGATCGCGAAGTATGAGGCTTCGGCACCACACGCGCTGCACGTCGTTCCGTGCTTAGCAAAGCAGCGCAGGCGCTTGCTCGTGGTA
>NZ_JBXAYB010000069.1:0-317 GCF_056782115.1 Dellaglioa sp. CoH-56-MRSF-14
GGCATGACCTAGTTGCCGGGTTACCGGCCTTTTTATACGGAGACGCGATGGACACACAACGCGCCCATCAGCTTATCGATCAGTTACTAGCGGAAGATTTCAAGAAACTCGATGACGTTCATTTCAGGTACTTCGTGTTTGCTGGACTCGTAGAAGGCTTTGACAACGATGAGCAGTGCATCAAAGATCGCGCTGATTACGCGCATCTTGTGCCGGAGCGACTAAACGGGCTTCCGCACGTAGAAGAGGAAAAGATGGCAGAGTTCATGCACGCGGTATCCGGCATCGGCCGTGATCTGTGCGTAGCATATGACTAT
>NZ_JBXAYB010000070.1:0-315 GCF_056782115.1 Dellaglioa sp. CoH-56-MRSF-14
TCATTACTGACGGCGAAACGTATACGGTACGCGCGCGCAATAATGGTGTGTGCGTTGGCCGCTGTTTTGTGCGTCGGGGCTATGTGCTGGTTGTCAGCAACAAGGACGTGTCCGATTCGGAAGACGAGCAAGACATGCGCGAAGTCTCAACCGCTATTCCGGAAGACTGGATTGCATCGGTTACGGCTCGTCGCCCTGTCTCGGGCACGAACTAAGGGCACAGCATTTCACCTATAACCCCCAAATAACTGGATATAAGACCATGAAACACAATTTTGACAGCAGCGCAGTATTCCACGTGGAAATGCTGGATAC
>NZ_JBXAYB010000071.1:0-315 GCF_056782115.1 Dellaglioa sp. CoH-56-MRSF-14
CCCCTTGATGCGGCCCACCTCGTTCCAGATTCCTTGTTTGTCAAGGTTGCAGAGAGTTTTCATACTCATGCCCGCAGCCTCAAGCTGTTCGAGCTTGCGCACTCCCATCCCACCGCGCGTGAAAGCGCCGCTTGCCACCATCAACTTCTTGAGCGGGATCGTGTCGCCCAGCACGCGCACGAGTTCCCCGCGCATCTTAGGCCACTGGTTCTTGCCGAATGCGTCAATGAGCTGTGCGCGGAAATTAGACGGCGGACCTTCGACTCCTAGTTCGACCAACTGAGCCGTAGTGCGGACGCCCATTTCGTACAGCTT
>NZ_JBXAYB010000072.1:0-312 GCF_056782115.1 Dellaglioa sp. CoH-56-MRSF-14
GCACGAGCGATTGACGCACCTGTGCGCTCACAGCATCAGGAACGTGGTGGGCCTCACGCATGATCTGATCAGCAGACCACGCAAGGTCTGGGTTTTCAGGAGTGCGTGCCGCGAGCATCGCACGCAACCGCTCGATGTCCGCAATGTGCTTGGCTTCTGCTTTCGGCGGGTGCCCACGACGCATCTTGATGAACTGCTCGTACAGGAACTTGAACCCTTCTTCCGGAGCCAGTGTCGAGAACGAATAGACAGGAACCGCGCATTCGACATAATCGAGTTCGCGCTGCACCTTGACACGCAGATAGTTGGGGC
>NZ_JBXAYB010000073.1:0-312 GCF_056782115.1 Dellaglioa sp. CoH-56-MRSF-14
CGCTGAGCACTACCATATTGTGGAGGACTGATGGGGCTTTCATATGTGCTAATCGCGACTGCTCTGTACGCTGGCTACGGGACACACCCAGTACACGTCGAGCACGATTACCCTACACGCGAAACGTGTCAAAAGGCTTACGAGATTTTCGAAGAGCAGACGCGCTCAACTGACGGCACTCGTGCCAAGGTGACGGGTGCGTGTCTGTATACTGGACCTCGGGGAGCGGACAAATGAGTGTGGCACAAAACACGGCTTCAGGCATCATCAAAAGTGTCCTGATTCAGCTCGAACAACGGCTCGATATTAAGG
>NZ_JBXAYB010000074.1:0-312 GCF_056782115.1 Dellaglioa sp. CoH-56-MRSF-14
TTGATACCCTCTTCACTGCACGGTTTCTCGTGGTCGCTGTGGCGATGCGCCTTAAAATGCAAGCAGTCGCCACAACGGTAGCTGTCTACCATCGCCTTGGGCAATGCTTGTGTCAGCAAGTCTTTCTTTTGCACGTCCTTTCCTTTTGTGGCGTTGACAGAGCGGGCCCCAAGGACCCGAATACGACTAGGTTACACTAGATCGAAATAACTGTCAAGCGCCAACAATTCGCGACTTGGCGACCTCGATGCCGCTCGCCTTCGACACGTACGTGGCTGTCAGTTCCTCCGGGCACGGACGAAGCATGAGCAC
>NZ_JBXAYB010000075.1:0-308 GCF_056782115.1 Dellaglioa sp. CoH-56-MRSF-14
TCGCGGACGTACCGGTACCGCGCGCAGGCGACCTGCTGATCCGCGTGCGGAAGCTTCGGCTGGTGGCGCATAACGGCTGAGGGGTTGACGAATAGCCCACTTTCTCGTATCATTTCCACATCAATTCAACAGGAGAAGTAGATGAGCAACGCCGTTTATCAATACCGCATGCGCACGGCTGGTGGTTCGTGGACCGATTGGCGCAATTGCGACCGTCGCATGCACTGGGATATCCGCACGGCTCCGACTGTGGGTCAGTACGAGTTCGAGACGCAGGCGCTGCTCATCGTTGCCAATGACGCAGATGT
>NZ_JBXAYB010000076.1:0-304 GCF_056782115.1 Dellaglioa sp. CoH-56-MRSF-14
GGCGTATAAGGCCACGTACTTCAAGGCACTCGGTGCCTACCAGAAGAAGCGTGATGAAATCGGGGCCGCTACCAAGGTTACGCAACTGAGTTTCACGCTCGATATGGTGAGGCGTGTGCGATCTTCTGGAGGGTTTTAATGAGTACACCTATCTATGCACGAATCCTGTACGACGAGATTCGCATGATGGATTCAAAGTCCGGGCTGTATGTATGGTGTGATCCAGATGAAGAGGGGGTGCTTACCGTTCAGCAGCTTTTGACCGGTGCTCCGTTTAAGGCAGAGAACAGCACGGAATATCATG
>NZ_JBXAYB010000077.1:0-303 GCF_056782115.1 Dellaglioa sp. CoH-56-MRSF-14
GTCCGATATGGACTGGAAAACGATCAATCGTCGAATCGCCGGTTCGATCATGCTTTTCGATTTTCTCGGGGAGGACGACGTACGAAGCTGGGCGGGCGAACTGCAAAAACAGCCGTTGATCGATGCGCTCGTTAAGAAAATCGAGCCGCTGAAGCTCAAGACGCTCAACGAGGTCGTTACCGTGTGCCGGNGTTCGCGCGAACGTGCGCCGGGCGGCGGCCGTAAGCCGGGCATCCGGTTCTACACGGCACATATGCATGTGGCGGTTCCGCCGAGTGCGCAGCCGGAAGAATTGCTCGAGAT
>NZ_JBXAYB010000078.1:0-302 GCF_056782115.1 Dellaglioa sp. CoH-56-MRSF-14
ATTTCGCACGATTCGCGGCCGAGCGCATTCTCCAGCACCGAAGCCAACTTCACTTCCTCCCAGCTCATGATCTCGCGACTATTTTCGGCCTGACGCCGCGTTTTCTTGAACTCGCGCGCCTGCCACGGTTTGATACGGAACGGCTCTTCCTTCTTTTTCTTGTCCTCTTCTGCCTTGTCATCATCGATTGACGGTTCTTCGATCTTGCGCACCGAGTTCTCGCGATAAGCCAGCATCATTTCGATCTCGGCAAACACGGTCGAGTCGCTGGAGAATTTGCCGTCCGAGAGCAGCGTCCACAC
>NZ_JBXAYB010000079.1:0-301 GCF_056782115.1 Dellaglioa sp. CoH-56-MRSF-14
CTCCTTTCCTTCTCCCCCTTTCTCTTTCCCTTCTTTCTTCTTCCCCCTTCCCTCTTTCCTTTTTCCTTTTTCTTTTTCCCTCTTCCTCTCCCCCCCCCCTTCTTTCTTTTCTTCCCCTCCTTTTCCCCTCCTCCCCCTCCCTCCTTTTCTTCCTCCCCTCTCCCTCTCTTTCTCCCTCCCCTCTCCCCCTCTTCTCCCCTCTCCCCTTTTTCCCCTCTTCCCCTCCTCCTTTTTCTTCTTTCCCTTCCTTTCCCTTCCTTTTCCTCCTCCCCCTTCTTCTTTTCCTCTTTTCCCCCTTTTC
>NZ_JBXAYB010000080.1:0-299 GCF_056782115.1 Dellaglioa sp. CoH-56-MRSF-14
GGCCCAGCAGGAACGCTTTTATTTCGCCCTTGAATCCTGATAGGAGGTTTCCAAAGTGACAGTTGAGAACGGTGAGCCGACGATCATTCGTTTGGCCCAGATTAAGCAGTGGTTGATTCCGGCAGACTCGGAATCGTACAAGGTACTTGCGGATGTCGGCATCCCGCTCACAATCTTTCACGAGGATTTCCTACCAACGATCAAACTCGTGACTGACCAGCACAACATTCGCGGGATCGGCGTCAATTTCAAGGACGAGATTCTTGATCCGTTCCTCTCGAAGGTTGGCACCACTTGGC
>NZ_JBXAYB010000081.1:0-299 GCF_056782115.1 Dellaglioa sp. CoH-56-MRSF-14
GGGTTGCACAATCCGTGAGTACTACGAAAATCTTGAAGATGCACTTGTGTGTCTTCGTCAACTGAAGGAAACACTCTGATGGTAAAGGACGCGTTGAAGGCAGGAGGCACCTACGGACTAGTGGGTGAATCTACACAGAACCACTACGAAGGTCCTGTAACAGCACCGGTCTCTCAGCTTGAGTGGTTGCGCGAAAGCCTAACAGCAGAACTTAGTGGACTGTCCACCGACATTGAAGATTTCCGCGTGTATCTGGCTCCGTATCTTCCTCTCACAGAATTTGACGATTCGGTGGGAGT
>NZ_JBXAYB010000082.1:0-299 GCF_056782115.1 Dellaglioa sp. CoH-56-MRSF-14
TTACTTCACATCATGAACCTAACAGACGCCCTTGCGTGGACGGGGCCCTCCGCGTATGCGCAGGGGCGCGCTCAGGACCCCGAACTAGATCATCACGAAACGCCAGAACCAGAAGATGAAGGACCGATGAGTCTGGAGCGATTCATTGAGCACACCATACACCCGGGCCCGAAGCGTGCAGCTGAAATGGAGTGGTCAATTGCTGGTCTGGCAAACTGGCACAGCTCTTCGTCGCACGGTCACAGTGATGTGGCGCGGCTCATAACATGGCCGATCTATAATTACCTGGAGGATATGGC
>NZ_JBXAYB010000083.1:0-298 GCF_056782115.1 Dellaglioa sp. CoH-56-MRSF-14
TGCATCGTGGCCCCGCGTCGAGTGCATCGCCAGTGGAAGTACGCGTGGCGGCAATATCAGCTGTGGCGCACGGCGCAAAAGCGCCCGACGCAGCGCTACATGCTGTACTGCACGCCCGAACAATTTGCTGAACACTGCGTGCCGAGTATCGAGCCCGCTCCGCTCACGCTGTTTGAGCAAGCGGATTGGGTATTTATCGTTGACGACATGTTCCCGGAACAGCGTGATCCGGTGCGAGCCGCTGTCAAGAAGTTGAACCCCGACCAAGGTCACCGTATGATCATGACAACGGTCGCAC
>NZ_JBXAYB010000084.1:0-295 GCF_056782115.1 Dellaglioa sp. CoH-56-MRSF-14
GCCGCGCTTAGAAGGCGCGAGCGAGGATGATACGCGGATTTTGGGTGCTGCCCTGCTCTACTGCTGCGTGTGCGCCCGGCGTGATCGTCAATATGCTCTCCAGTCGGTTAGACGGGATAGGCCCCCGCCCTGCCCCGGCCCCTATCCGGGTGCCAGTGACGCCACTATAGCGCGCCCTATTCCGACTCGTCAAGCTTTTTTCGATTCGCGCCGCGTCGCCCCTGAGTGCCCCTGTCGGGGCCGGTGCGTCGCTGTCGCTCACCATGTAAAGAATTATGAACCCGGCTTTTTAAGC
>NZ_JBXAYB010000085.1:0-293 GCF_056782115.1 Dellaglioa sp. CoH-56-MRSF-14
CAAGATCGCGGCAACCGGCCCGTCGATGTTAAGCCACTCACACGCCCAGAAAGTCATGAGTCCTGCGAAGCCTGCGGTGATCAGATCACGTGCGAGTGTCGCGACTCGGAACTGCTGCGAGTTGTTGAGATACTTAACGGCACCTCCGAACAGCGCGAGTCCGAAAACCCACGCATAGGTGCTGATGCTGTACCCGAAAGGGTCTTTGTCGCCTTGAAACATAATTGGCTCTCCGTAGTCTGGCACTCCTAGTAAACCTATGATAAAATTGGGGCGACTCATGAAATTTGGGT
>NZ_JBXAYB010000086.1:0-288 GCF_056782115.1 Dellaglioa sp. CoH-56-MRSF-14
GTACTACAAGCTGTGGAATCAAGTCATGGGCGTAGTAAAGCAGTACTCTGAGGGAGACGAGCGCAACGCGACAATCAGTCGCTTGCGCCGTGGAATCAGGCTCGCGACCCGTGGCGCTCCCCAGCGCCATGCGCATGACGAAGAGAATACTGCGAATTATGTCAGTTCTGGTACGGAACAGCTATACAACGCAAGTTCTGAACTTTTGGTCGATGCTTACCGAAAAGTCAGAAGTCTGGTACATCCGGACAAAGGTGGCGATCCGGAACTGTTCCATCTAGTAAAGAT
>NZ_JBXAYB010000087.1:0-285 GCF_056782115.1 Dellaglioa sp. CoH-56-MRSF-14
GTCTACCAAACACTTTAAAGCTTCAAGGCTTAGCGCTAAGCCCTTAAGACCTTAACGCTTAGCACCGAGCCCCCTCAAGGGCTCGGCATCAGCCTTAAAACCTTAAACACTTAAAGTACATATAAAACCTTAACAGTTAAACGTTAAAAGCTTTAGACCTTAACACCTAAGTTAAGTATAAAACCTTAAAGGCTTAGCACTTAAAGATATAAACTTAACATCAGTGTTTAAGACTTTAAAACTTAAAATAACTATTAAGACTTAAAGACTTATAAGCTTTAATAC
>NZ_JBXAYB010000088.1:0-284 GCF_056782115.1 Dellaglioa sp. CoH-56-MRSF-14
CGGGCAGCATCTTCTACTGGAAGATTTTTCCGCTGGTGGCCGTCGTCAACAACTTGTACAAGGACCCGCGCAAACGCGCGCAGACAGGTCACGTTGTCGATTTCCTGTTCAACAAGGGTAATCGTTCGAACCTGAAGCTGCCGCAGCTGCACTGGCATAAGAAGCTTGAGGTGAAGGGCGAAGAGAACATGATGTAGATGCTTGAAATGGCATCGGAGAAGGGCGTGCCTGTTCCGCTTAAGATGTGGATGGCCGCAGCCCAAATCGATCCTGAAGCTCTCGAT
>NZ_JBXAYB010000089.1:0-283 GCF_056782115.1 Dellaglioa sp. CoH-56-MRSF-14
GAGCTGGAATACACGGTGCCGGACATGCTGCGGGAATTCGGGTACAATACGCCGGTCAATCGTGTGACTCGCGCCAAGTTCCGGGTGGTGGGCGACACGTCGGCATCGCTTTCGTGCTACTGATCATGAACATGCGACGGCGTAGGCTGCGGTATAAGCCAATGGTGCTGAACCGCTACGGGTATTCGTATGATTGGGAGTTGCAGATACGTGGAAAGTACTGTATAGTTCAGGAACTCAAATACAGGCACGACGAACACAACTCGTGGCCCGTCTACGTAAT
>NZ_JBXAYB010000090.1:0-283 GCF_056782115.1 Dellaglioa sp. CoH-56-MRSF-14
GCTGTGGTGAAGCTCCACACCTTCGAATCGTCCACGACGCCGAGGTAGGTGCCGCTCGCCGAGTCGATGCTCTTGGCCGCCAAATAGTGCTGATCAGCAATCGGGATGGTCACCGCAGAGCCGCTCGAGGCAGGGATCTGACCCTGTGGCCGCGTTTCGGGAGCGGCGGCGGCGCTTGGCGCTGCGTTGACTGTCGATGCCTGCTTGCGTCCATTGGCGAGCGTGTTGATGATTTCGTAGATCGAGCAGGTCAGGTACAGCTGACCGGAGATCTGTGTTGGGT
>NZ_JBXAYB010000091.1:0-282 GCF_056782115.1 Dellaglioa sp. CoH-56-MRSF-14
GATTTCCTTGTCCTCACTTATCCAGCAAGTCCCGCATCTTCGAGTCCTCCACGGACTAGGTATCAAGCCCGTCCTGCACTCAATTCCCCTAGGACCCTCGTCCCACATGTGGGCCCTCAACTACAACGCGGAGATCGCGGAGCGCGGATACAACCATGTGCGCGTGCGCGGGTCCGACGAAGAAGACGCGGACGGGGACTTCGAAATAGTAGATGCAGACGCCGATGATGGGCTCGATGCCGACGCAGACGCCGATGAAGAACTTGAATGGGGCCCGGATTC
>NZ_JBXAYB010000092.1:0-282 GCF_056782115.1 Dellaglioa sp. CoH-56-MRSF-14
GAAGGATCGCGCGGAGGTCTTAGTGAATCCAATCGTGAATATCTTCATCTGCCTTACTCCACTCGTTCCTTCATCCATAAATGGCTGTTATTGATCTGCCGCCAGGTACGCCCGTCAATCGCAGCCAAGGAAACGCCGGGGGCATGGCGTACTAGCTACTCCACAACGGCCACGGCAGGCTCCATTCTCTGGCCGCTTCAACGACTCGCGGCCACGACCCGAGCAGCTCAAGAGCTTAGCACCGCCTTTTGCGGTTGCGTGCTTCACCACTCCCGCTTCTTC
>NZ_JBXAYB010000093.1:0-282 GCF_056782115.1 Dellaglioa sp. CoH-56-MRSF-14
CTCGTAGTCCAAGCACGTTTGCTGATCATCGAACTGGGTGCCGTCGTTTGCTGCGTAAATCACTTTCATCGCTTCTTCCTCCGGGTGCCGTATGCACCAGAAAATTGTTGATGGAACGTCTTTTGCTTAACTTCTTGATCGACTCTGCGTACCACGAAAGCCATGCGGATTGAATCGTTCAGCGCGGTCTTGACCGAGAGGCGTGGTCCTAGGGCCGTGCGCGCAGTTGCGCGTGCCACACCCACATCGCCACCCACCACGATGCCCCTCTTCATGCTGGCT
>NZ_JBXAYB010000094.1:0-281 GCF_056782115.1 Dellaglioa sp. CoH-56-MRSF-14
GAGATAGGGTCCTCGCCTACTACTACCAGCACACGTGGAATGTTGGCAAATCGCGTAACCAAATCGCGAGTCTTGTCTAGTTTCGTGTTGGTCGATTGGGGGCTCAGGTTTGTGAGTACCAACATACCCGGATCGCGCAGTACTTCGGTGTCGTCGTACTTTCGGAGCACAGGATTATCGAAGCCGCCGTATAGGTTGTGCCACACGACTTCCTCGCGACTGCGCTTTTGGAATTCCTGCACAAGATAGGCCGCGAAGTACAAGGCTTGTCGATCGTCGGG
>NZ_JBXAYB010000095.1:0-280 GCF_056782115.1 Dellaglioa sp. CoH-56-MRSF-14
GTCTCACAGGCCAGCAAAAATCCATGATCGAGAAGCTGAAAAAGGTGTACCCAAAATGTAGATCGCGAGAATCCATCCTGAATCTCGCTCTTGAAAATCTGTATAGGAGAAATTTCGGTGCAAGCTGAAACCACGCAGCAACCTGTTATTGCCGCCCACCTGCGTAATGGGCAGACGGTTATCGCCCGCTACAAAGGCGAAAACGAAACGCATCTCGGGCTCGACAAGCCGTACATTCTGGAGACGTTTCCGGGCGCGGGTCCCGGCGGTCAAACTGGTG
>NZ_JBXAYB010000096.1:0-279 GCF_056782115.1 Dellaglioa sp. CoH-56-MRSF-14
GGTGCTAACCCGAAGGCCGCAATTGCCGCAGTCATCTACGATATTCTCGTCAGATTCGCCATTCTAGTGAAACGCGACACAATGTAACGCGCGGCCGGCGAAAGGGGTTGACTCGAAAGGGCCAACCCCTTTATACTTTGTGCATCGAATCTACGGAGGCACATATGAACCTGACTACCATCATCAGTGACCAAGGCCGCTACGAGCGTGCAGCAACCCTCGATCTCGAAACGGGACTTCGTGCGATTCGCGCCGACATGGGTCTTCGCGAAAAGGAGC
>NZ_JBXAYB010000097.1:0-277 GCF_056782115.1 Dellaglioa sp. CoH-56-MRSF-14
TCCCAAGCCTTGTCACGGTGACTATCTGGCGGCCATCGCCAACGAAAAACGAGGACTTTTTGCATGACCAATTTTCTGAAAGAGACGGAAGAAGCAATTGCAGACTCCGGCCACGTTCCTGAGGACATCATTTTTATCGGCTCCCGCACAACCGGGCATTCGTGCACATGGGACGAATTTCAGACCATTGCCGACTTCGGATACGATTCTGGTTATGGTGGGCAAGAGGTTGTGAGTGTTATCGAAATCGTGTTTAACGACGGACAATCCATGCATC
>NZ_JBXAYB010000098.1:0-276 GCF_056782115.1 Dellaglioa sp. CoH-56-MRSF-14
GAGAACACAAAGAACGGTGGTTCTGGTTACGGGCGTCGTCACCATGACTTCGTAGCATTCAACGCGGGTGACACTGTTCAGTGGATAACGTCGTTGCGCTCTGGCGCTGGCGTAAACATTACACAGGTTCTCTTCAATTAAGGCACAAGACATGACGGATGTAAAAGACGACATCGAAAACCCGCAGCCAACTCTCGTTTACGAGTATGCCGCAGTTGATCCGGCGTGGCCGGAGCTGATGGTGTATAAGGGAACTCCTACTGAAGTTCGGGCAGG
>NZ_JBXAYB010000099.1:0-276 GCF_056782115.1 Dellaglioa sp. CoH-56-MRSF-14
GTCTTTCGCACCTGTTACCAAGACGCGTAAACATCTCGATGATTTCGTCGATTTTGGTGGGTTCTGCGCTGATCAGCATACTCATAAGTTACTCCTAGACAGGGGACCATCCCCATCTAAAATTATGGAGTAATTACGGGCCGATGTCAAGTGCGTATGCATCCGCAACGGGTGCTTGTTCATCGGTCACGCACTGGCCCTCGACGTACCATTCGTGAATCTGAAATGATAGCACCACCAAGTTCTCGGGCAACTCATATCCTGACTGTATGTGGG
>NZ_JBXAYB010000100.1:0-275 GCF_056782115.1 Dellaglioa sp. CoH-56-MRSF-14
GGACATCTGGGCGGGCTACGCCGGTCCCGGGATCGCCGCACGCGGTGTCGACAGCACGACCTGGACCGACCAGGTCGACATGCGGCCGACCGTCCTCGCTCTGACCGGGCTGCGCGACGACTATCCGGGCGACGGGCGCGTGCTGACCGAGATCGCGGCGACCTCGGCCCTCCCGACGGCGCTGCGCGGCCACCACTAGACGGTGCTGCGCCTCGGCCAGGTGTACAAGCAGCTCCTCGCCACGAACGGCCGGTTCGCCGCGGACACCCTGAAGG
>NZ_JBXAYB010000101.1:0-274 GCF_056782115.1 Dellaglioa sp. CoH-56-MRSF-14
GATCATCCGTCCCGAGGTAATGGAAGAGAAGGACTGGGTGTACTGTATCCTTCACGAACTTTCGCACCACCTGCATTTCGAGTTCTTGTCGGGCTCCAAGCTGGAAGGTTCGTGGGTGCGGCTCTATAACAAGAGCATCAAGGTCACGACCGTTAAAAAGGAAGACAGTAAGCGACTACTCGATGATCTGCTGGGGCAGGAATCGCGCCCCTCGGACTTCCGTGGCCAGCTCGGTGAGGATGATGCGGAAGCCTTCAAGTGGATTCTGAAGGCG
>NZ_JBXAYB010000102.1:0-272 GCF_056782115.1 Dellaglioa sp. CoH-56-MRSF-14
GCTACATGCAGGAAGCAGAGGACCAGAATACCGGCACGCTGCACGAACTGAAGGTTGATACGCGAGACATGCGTCAAGCAAAGAACTTCTATGACTATGCATTCAACATGCAGAACCCCAAGGCAAACCCGCCTTGGTCTCGTCAGTTGTGGGTCGGTACTATGCTGTTCGGTGAAGCGTGCCCTGTGTGCTCGAATAAAGCGTGGCTCGATGTGCACAACGTGCCTGTGGACTACAAGGCAAAAGAAATGCAAGAACATATCCAGTTCTTG
>NZ_JBXAYB010000103.1:0-271 GCF_056782115.1 Dellaglioa sp. CoH-56-MRSF-14
GAACAGAGCTATTGCGGTGGTAGCACCGCTGCCAACTTGTTGGAGCAGCGTCGGCCAATCAGGTTTCGTTGGGTCTACGACGCCAGCCGGAATAGGAGCCAGATGCGTAGTGCCAGATGCATCTGCATACATCAAGACCGAAGCGTACAGAGCACCGGGGCCCGCAACACGAAGTGCCCACAGCTGGTTAGCTTCCTTGAAGAAGTCGAGACCACAGTACACATCAAACGAGATTTTCGCGTTCGGATTACCGTACTGCGCCAGATAGTCT
>NZ_JBXAYB010000104.1:0-270 GCF_056782115.1 Dellaglioa sp. CoH-56-MRSF-14
GTGCTTGCCATGTCCGTCGAGATGCCGTACGCGTACACAAGCTGACCCAGTGATCCGCCATTGTGGTTGATGGTGTACTCAGCAACAGGCGATGGAGGTGCCCCAACAATCATGGCCCCGGTCGGTGAACGAGGAATCACGTACGAAATGTTCGGATTCGACTTCATGGCCGCATTAACCAAGTCCGATATATAGAAGTTGGTCATCAGCAGCCCCGGACGCTTCGAGAACAATGTCTGGATAGCCTGCTCTACACTCTGCTGAACTTGT
>NZ_JBXAYB010000105.1:0-269 GCF_056782115.1 Dellaglioa sp. CoH-56-MRSF-14
GGCCGTGCTAATCACACTTGACTGTGTGTATCTAGCATGGAACGGAGCCCCGATCCTCGCAACCTTCACCGCTCTCTGCCTGCTGTTCTTTGTCCGGTCTTTTTATTTTGTTCTGAGAAAGGCATGACGTATGAAAGCAGGTGATCGAGTAAAGTTGGTTGGCGCAGCAGCCGAGGTCTTCCCGGACTATGGTATCGGGCTCGTGGTAGACGACGCGCAGTGCCCTCCCACTCACGTTAGTGTGACGTTTGCGGCCCATGAAAAGCCGC
>NZ_JBXAYB010000106.1:0-268 GCF_056782115.1 Dellaglioa sp. CoH-56-MRSF-14
GCGTCCACGCGTTCAACGCCCTGATTATGAACATGCGGGACTTGATCAGTAAATAAATGTTGACACCGAAGAGCCACCACGTTAAACTGGTGGCTCTTTTCATTGGAGGCGTCATGAAGCTCAACAAGTTTGACAAGCGTATGCTGAAGTGGGCCCAAGATCGCATCATGGCCCGTGGCAGCGGCTATATCTGCGGTGAGCTTTACAGATTTCCGACGGAGGCAGCGGGCCTCATGTGGTATGAAGCGCTGTACGCACAGTATCGCTC
>NZ_JBXAYB010000107.1:0-268 GCF_056782115.1 Dellaglioa sp. CoH-56-MRSF-14
CCTGAATACGAGGGCACGGTGGTAGACGCTCCCTACTCTGGCTACATCGATTCGTTTCCCGGTGTTCTTGAATCCCGCATCGCGTGGGCCGAGTGGATGCTCGAAAACTGGTGCGGAGAACAAGCATGAACAAGATTCGATATGCGGTGCTGGAGCTGGCACATTCGTTGGTGCAGGCAACACCATTGAAAACTGTATCACCGAATTATTTCGTGTGCTGCGCGGTGCAGGCAGCGGGGGAAGCGCTGGACCAAGGAAAGCCCGGTGT
>NZ_JBXAYB010000108.1:0-266 GCF_056782115.1 Dellaglioa sp. CoH-56-MRSF-14
AGACTATGCGAGGCGCGTTTGCATGAAGGCCATAGAGCTTCTTGAACAAGCGCTTCCATACGTGCGTGGCCAGAATGAGGCGCTTGTCCGCAAGATCGAGAAGAAACTGCGGAAAGATGGTAAGCAGCGGGAACTCACGGTCGCGCAGTCGTTCTACGAAATGGTGGTAACCGTTCTGTGTAGAGTGGCTGAAGTACGAAAACGGCACTGGATAGAGCCTGACCACGAACTCTGTGAATGGCTCGGGTGCAGCGACTACACAACTT
>NZ_JBXAYB010000109.1:0-266 GCF_056782115.1 Dellaglioa sp. CoH-56-MRSF-14
TGGCTCTCGATTCACGGCGCTTTTGATCCGCGTCCCGCACCATCTTCGGGTTCGCGCGCCGGGCCCGGGCGATGGCCGCTGCCCGCTCATCCGCGATCACCGCGCCCTCGCGTGTGACCAGCACACCCGTCTTCTTCCCCAGTTCACGTGCTATTTTGTTCTTGGGTACCACACGTTTACGGGCCTGCCGTTTTTTCTCGTTTTCCGCATCGAGTTTGGCTATGATGTCGGCCACGATAGCCGCCGCATCCAGATTGAGGGGTTTC
>NZ_JBXAYB010000110.1:0-266 GCF_056782115.1 Dellaglioa sp. CoH-56-MRSF-14
CGTTAACCTTTTGAAGTTGACGATGCCTAGTACTGGCAAGTATGGGTTTCTGGAAAGCCCCGGCCCTTCGATCGACTTCGGAGATTCAGCGGCCTCCATAGCCAAGGACGCGGGTACCAATATAGGAACTTCTATTGGGTCAGTCGTCAATGGTGTGCTTGGCAGTGATAACGTACCAATTTCCTGAGGGCTGTAGGCATAACGCCAAAGGCAGGGTCGCTGACCAACACGTCGCAGAACTCGAATGATGGAGCCAACAATACGGT
>NZ_JBXAYB010000111.1:0-266 GCF_056782115.1 Dellaglioa sp. CoH-56-MRSF-14
GAGTTGAAATGATTTTTCGTGTTGGCGACGCTGTCGGCGTCTATGGCTGTATCTCGGGCGTGGCCCTGAACGATCCGAGCAACATGGAGCCGAATGTGGAGCTTGAGTTCCGGGTCCCGGGTGATCCCGATCGGGGATCGTCTGCGCATCTCGTTTTTCGTGGGCGACCTCACGATGGCAGAAGGCGACAAGATTGCGATCGGGAACATGGCTACGGTCAAGGGTCTGGTTGAGGGCGCGCGACTGAGCCCCGATGGGGATACTGG
>NZ_JBXAYB010000112.1:0-264 GCF_056782115.1 Dellaglioa sp. CoH-56-MRSF-14
GGTTCCTGTGCCCGTGTGATCTGGACAAAATCAGGATCAGTGGACCAAGCGAGCTGCGTGCTGCGGTTTACCGTATCGTACACACCGTAGAACCCACGATCAAGACCCTGACTCAGAATTGAGAACGAGGGATGCTCGCTCTGGTTGTTGACGATGGCTACGTACTCAGCATGATAGTCGCTTGTAGTTTCCAGCAACCTTTGCAGCTTATATAGCCAGCGGCTTCCTTCGTACTTGGCGTCGAGGTCCTGTAGCTCATGAGCG
>NZ_JBXAYB010000113.1:0-263 GCF_056782115.1 Dellaglioa sp. CoH-56-MRSF-14
GGTGCGCATGCACGTATTCGAAAAGGCACGGGGCGAGCTTCAAGCAGCGCTAGCCGAATTCGATGGCGCGATCAACACCGAGGAAGTACGCGCCGAGATTGCGCAGCGCGCAGTTGACATCACAGGAGCGGCATCTGCGTTCCACTCGGCAATGGATGAGGCAGAAACAGAAGCCCGATCCAAGACGCAAGAACTAGAAGACACGAGCCGAAAGTTGAAGGACGGCGCGCAGCATGTGTCAGAAAAGCCAGTCGGGCACCGTG
>NZ_JBXAYB010000114.1:0-262 GCF_056782115.1 Dellaglioa sp. CoH-56-MRSF-14
GGGATAAGAGCTACAAGTTTGAGGCGATGCTACGGGTGCTGCGCGCCAAGTTCCGTGACCCCGAGTTGCGGAAATGGCTGCTCGACACAGGTCAGGCTTACCTTGAAGAGACCAATACGNGGGGTGACATCATCTGGGGCCGGTGTAATGGCGTCGGTGAGAATCATCTTGGGCGTCTGCTCATGATAATTCGGTACGAGTTGCAACAAAGTTGTTGACATGTAGTAAATAGGTCGGTATAATTCATTTCGTCAGTTCTAGT
>NZ_JBXAYB010000115.1:0-261 GCF_056782115.1 Dellaglioa sp. CoH-56-MRSF-14
ATCAGTTTCCGTATGGAACTGAAGCTCTAGGCTCAAGTTCGTTTCGGTATTACCGGCCCATAGCTGCGCGCTCATGGCCTGAACCGCAAGACGCACACCAACCGCAGCTGCGGCTGTATCGAGTGCCTTAGTTGGTGACAAAGACTTCGGCGGATGCTGTTCGTATGCAACACCCGAGTCCATAGAAAAGGTCTCGGGCAGGGGTGCGGACACCGAGATTGGGTCCGTCGCGCTCTCACGCTGTATGAGTACTGTATATGG
>NZ_JBXAYB010000116.1:0-259 GCF_056782115.1 Dellaglioa sp. CoH-56-MRSF-14
GCACGTTCAGCTTCGAGCTTGCCGCCCGGAAGCACGTACAGACCCGATCCCGGGTCCTTGGCGCGATGCTGAAGCAGCACCCTCCGTTCTGTGGGTCTTGTATGATGCACGCAACACCTATTACGTGCGTGTCGTTACCGGTCATGTATTCTCCGTTTTGTTGGCAAGTACTTCGACCCGGATTCGGGTTTTGTGGGCACGCGCCATACACCACACCATAGCACGAAGGGCCTCTGCATGTTTCTCGTCCTCAGCATCG
>NZ_JBXAYB010000117.1:0-256 GCF_056782115.1 Dellaglioa sp. CoH-56-MRSF-14
GCCTCGCCTTAGGGGCCGACTCACCCTATGCCGATGAACGTTGCGTAGGAAACCTTGGGCTTACGGTGAG
Organism: Dellaglioa sp. CoH-56-MRSF-14; assembly: GCF_056782115.1. The sequence goes on from NZ_JBXAYB010000117.1 coordinate 71, forward strand.
GGGGCCTTTCACCCCCTTTATCGCTACTCATGTCAGCATTCGCACTTCCGATACCTCCAGCACCCTTTACAAGGCACCTTCGCAGGCTTACGGAACGCTCTCCTACCATGCGTGCTAAGCACGCATCCGCAGCTTCGGTATATAGCTTAGCCCCGTTACATCTTCCGCGCAGGACGACTCGATCAG
>NZ_JBXAYB010000118.1:0-255 GCF_056782115.1 Dellaglioa sp. CoH-56-MRSF-14
GTCGATAGGAAGCCACGTTTGGCGGATCACCAGTGGGTCAGACTTTGCGCCGTTGGTGTGCGGAATGTCGAGAACGACGTTGCCGGACAGCTCGTACTTCGATGCAGCTGCCGAGTTCACGCACCAGATCGGTCCGGTTGCTTGTGCGTCGAGATCAGCGAGGGTGAGTTTCTTGATACCCATTTGAGTAGTACTCCAAAAATTTTGAGGCCCGTGGAGCGAGCACAGGCCGAAATAAGGTTTTGTTTGTTTTTG
>NZ_JBXAYB010000119.1:0-255 GCF_056782115.1 Dellaglioa sp. CoH-56-MRSF-14
ACTCTGCGTGCATAACCGTGGGCTTCGTTGCCATTTGAAGCTGAAGGGTGCCGTGCTCACAGCGCACCAACTTCGGAACCCGCGTCTCATTGTCGTGTCCCGGAGGTGTACCATTCCAACCCAGCGTGATCATGTCGTCGGGCGTGACAATCGCGCACCCAACTTGATGCTTTGGATCGACAGACATCGTGGCCGCAGCCTGTGCGATCCCCATGTACAACATGTCGTCTTTTAGAGTGCTGCCCATCTATACTC
>NZ_JBXAYB010000120.1:0-254 GCF_056782115.1 Dellaglioa sp. CoH-56-MRSF-14
CGTCATCTTCATCAGCGGCAACCTCGACTCCGCGTTCAAAGGCGCAATGGCGGCAGGCGACAGCGATTCGGATGCGGACTTTTACCATCAGCTGACGCGCAATATCTCGGTCAATACGATCAAGGATCATCTGATGTCGCGGTTCAAGCCCGAGCAGGTGGCGCGCTTCGGCAACAACCACATCATCTACCCGTCGCTCAGCCGAAAATCGTACGAGGCGCTGATCGCGCGTTCCGTCAACCAGTACGTACGGG
>NZ_JBXAYB010000121.1:0-254 GCF_056782115.1 Dellaglioa sp. CoH-56-MRSF-14
GAGCGCGCAGGAACAGAAGCTCGTCGAACGCCTGAAGGACTGCTCGAAGGATTTGGACGTGGCAGATCGCCATGCCCTGCTCGATCTGATCGACCGGCTGCGTGCCCACGAAGAGCCGGACGAGAAATAAGCACTTGACACAGCATAAAATGGCTCCCATTCTAGGAGCCATTCTCACATCTGGAGGCGATATGTTTCAAGTAACGCAGGAATTCGTGTTCTGTTCAGGCGTCGCTGTCGGGGCCCTGAGCGCG
>NZ_JBXAYB010000122.1:0-254 GCF_056782115.1 Dellaglioa sp. CoH-56-MRSF-14
GCCGCTCGGTGGACATCGGCGGGGGTGGCGTGGAGTAGGAGCGCCGCCAGGCGAAGAACCGGTCGAGGCCGTACTGCTGCGCAACGGCCGCTTTCGAGAGCCCGGTCAGGGCACCGTAGTTGCGCTCATTGAGACGCCAGTTCGCGATGACGGGAGGCGTCGCAGGGAGGAAGATCGGCAGCATTGCGGTGACGGTCTCGCTGGTGCGAGTGAGGGCGGATGTCCAGATTCGCTCGGGTACAGCTCCGTCCTCG
>NZ_JBXAYB010000123.1:0-254 GCF_056782115.1 Dellaglioa sp. CoH-56-MRSF-14
TCATGCTCACCGGACGTCGCCGCCACGCGCGTTCCTTGCTCCGGTCAAGGAAGGGCACTGCGGCAAGGAGCGCGAAAAAGGCGACCTCGCCCCAGAGGATCGCCGACACCCCGAACCAGTTCTCCAACGCGAAGGGCCACCAGAACATCCACGGCGGGGCCGTAACCTCGATGCCCTGGACGGGCGTGGAGCCCACCGGCGGCGGGAACACGACCGCTAGGACCCCCAGAACCCCGAAGAGCACTAGCCCGAAG
>NZ_JBXAYB010000124.1:0-253 GCF_056782115.1 Dellaglioa sp. CoH-56-MRSF-14
GATCGGGGCATTTTCTTAGGCTAGCGGCAAGTTCGCTAGCCTAAGAAAATGCCCCGATCAGAATCGATTCTGATCGGGGCATTTTACATCCTCAATTTTAGATTGTCAGCCATTGGGCTGTCCGTTGTGCAGGCAGCAAGCACAAGCGTTTAGCAATACTGAGGATGAGACCACTCATGATGGATAAGCGGCACAATATCGGGGAATCGAAGTCGTTGCACGTAGCTGCTGGCAGCACTCAACGCAATAGAAT
>NZ_JBXAYB010000125.1:0-252 GCF_056782115.1 Dellaglioa sp. CoH-56-MRSF-14
TTTCCTTGTCCATATCGAATTCGACGTGGAACAGCGCGGTTTTCGTCGTCTTCTTCGAGCGCGGGCGGGGCAGCGTCTGGATTGCCTGTACCTTATGCTCACCATTCGACAGTTCCTTCGTCATCACGAATTCGGCACCCCGCACATCATTCTCGATTGCCCAGAATGCGGCATCGACCAGCAGCGTCGAGAACATCTTGTGAATCGAGCTGAACACCGGACGCGTACCCTGCGTCGGATACACCGAGTTTG
>NZ_JBXAYB010000126.1:0-252 GCF_056782115.1 Dellaglioa sp. CoH-56-MRSF-14
ATATGCCATCATCGGGTCCGTTCGGTTCATAGCTCCAAACAGATTGTCGCCTTCGATGATGCCGCCGTTGCTGCTGACTTCCCCGAGAGTACCGGGACCAGCAAGCGCAATCGACGAAGGCCCGGCAAGACCGCCGAGCCCACTCAAAGCTGAAGCCAAAATATTTTCAGGTGCGTTAGCCAGCGCGGCGATAGCGCCACCTGTATTGCCAGAAAGCAGCTCACCAGCCGCGCCAATTGCGGACCCTAGGGC
>NZ_JBXAYB010000127.1:0-250 GCF_056782115.1 Dellaglioa sp. CoH-56-MRSF-14
GTCATCATCATTCCGGTGATACCGATCCACATCATCAACCTGCAAGTCGTTATCAGCAAGCAAGGTGTGTCGTTCACGGAAGCGTTGTCGTCGGTTCAGGCACAGTAACGGAGACAGGGGCTTCGGCCCCTGTTTTTGATAGGAGATATGCACGCATATTAATGCGGCGACCCGGCTCGTGGCTCTCGATAACAATGTGCCCGGCACTCCGGGTACGACCATAGCGCCCGCCCAATCGTATAGGCCAGAT
>NZ_JBXAYB010000128.1:0-250 GCF_056782115.1 Dellaglioa sp. CoH-56-MRSF-14
GGCTCGCGCGCAGCTGGTGGAAACCTACTTCACCAAGACTTCGACGACGGCTCCTGTGGTTAGCGTAGGGCTGCGTAGTGCAGCTGCTGAAACAGACAGCGCCCAAATCACGGTCTCGGGAACAACACCAACATACGCATCGGTCCTGTCTGATATTGACCCCAACGGAAACAAGGCATGGTCTACCAACTCGATCAAGGCGTCGCAGTTTGTCTTGAACCATATAACCTAATGCGAGGGTGACTATGGC
>NZ_JBXAYB010000129.1:0-250 GCF_056782115.1 Dellaglioa sp. CoH-56-MRSF-14
CGTACCAGTGGAATGCTGCCTGAACCTGCACCTCGGTCATGCTCGGATTCTTCTTCCGGAACTGGCGCAATTCACGAATGCGGTCCGCGCTCAGCCACTGGGCGACGCCGCGTGCTCCAGAGTACGGGTTGCGGGCATGCACGTCGAACTGCGATTCTTGCTGGACCGAGCCCAAGGCCCCAGCAATCTGCGCATCGGTCAACCCGTATTCACGGCCGAACGCCACAAACGACGAAACGAAGTCATTGGG
>NZ_JBXAYB010000130.1:0-249 GCF_056782115.1 Dellaglioa sp. CoH-56-MRSF-14
GGCAAGAAGATGATTTCCCTGATCGGCATGAATCAGCTGTCTGATATTCCGATGGCTATGTACGGACCGAAGCAGCAGGAATCGTGCGGTAAGAAGCTGCGCTACTATTCGGACGTGCGAATCTGGAATACGAAACGTGGCTCAGGTATGCCTTTCAACGCGGTCTTCGATAAGGAAGAGGGCGTCGAGATCGAGAAGAGCGTTACCGGGAAGGGTAACGACTTCTATCGCTATATCCAGACCAAGACT
>NZ_JBXAYB010000131.1:0-248 GCF_056782115.1 Dellaglioa sp. CoH-56-MRSF-14
CGATGTGGCCGCTGATGCCCTTGTAGTTGATGCTCAGCTCATGGTACACGGTCGGAAAACCACAACACTCGTATTTGTACGAAAGCTCGTGCATTGTGCCACACTCTTTGCACTCGTAGTTCGCAAGGAACTTTCCACTCAAGCACAGTGCCTGCTGCATCACTTCGTGGACCACGGTTCCGACTCGTGTGTAGAAGCAGCCTCCGAAGTCGAGCGTTCGCACGGTTCCGTGCATCGCGTTCTGGATG
>NZ_JBXAYB010000132.1:0-246 GCF_056782115.1 Dellaglioa sp. CoH-56-MRSF-14
CCATTTTGTCATGAACGTAAGGTCTGGAAATTCCGCACGTTTGGCGATATCTTCTTTCGTCAAAGCGCGCCGGCCGACAGACATTTTTTCGACCGCCGCATTACGAGACGAGACAGCTCACCATCATGCGTATCCTTATTGTCGAAGACGAAGAGAAGATGCTTTCCTACCTCCGCGAAGGTCTCACGGAGGCAAGCTATGGCGTCTCGACCGCAACAAACGGGGAGGACGGCCTCTTCCTAGCAT
>NZ_JBXAYB010000133.1:0-245 GCF_056782115.1 Dellaglioa sp. CoH-56-MRSF-14
GGCTGCTGGGTTCCGGGAATTCTTGCGCTTACGTGATCTCGATGCACGGCACAAGACGCTGAAAGCGGCGATCGATGGCGCTACCTATTTCGGGGGCGCAGCGGTCGTTGGCTACGTAAATGATCTGGATGCGGCAAAGCTCCAGAACGGGAAGCTTGCCGCGACTATCACCGTCTACCCTGAATACCGACCGGGCGTTGCAGAGCACGCGTTTGTGTACAGCAAACCCACACTTCGAAAGGAGG
>NZ_JBXAYB010000134.1:0-243 GCF_056782115.1 Dellaglioa sp. CoH-56-MRSF-14
CTGGCCCCTCTATCCAGATCGTAGCATTCAAAGTGGGTGACGGTTACGGTTACACCCCGCAACGCACAGACACCGGGCTGAACGGCAACACACTGTACACAGGTGTTCCAACTACCTACAACTTTGTTGCGCCCGATACGCTCGACATTTTGTGTGAACTGCCGCCTGATGCAGGCTACTTCGAGTTCGGTGAGGTAGGCCTGTATCTGCCGGGCGACGTACTGTTTGCCAAGGCCGTATTCC
>NZ_JBXAYB010000135.1:0-242 GCF_056782115.1 Dellaglioa sp. CoH-56-MRSF-14
TTTCATCACCTCTCCTTGGTTCGGAGCGAGGCACGTGCTTCTATCACTTGCCCCAGCTCTTTTTGCAGGGCTCTGTCATCAGGATCGAGCGCCAGCTTTTTCTTCAGCCGTGAAATTTGCATACTGAGGGAACTGTACAGCTTTTTATTATCTCCTAGTTTTGCGTCGAATCTGCAACGTCTGTGCACACCGCTTGCTTCGCGAGTTTTTGCGCCGGCCTGATTGTAGGACCAGCGCTGCAT
>NZ_JBXAYB010000136.1:0-242 GCF_056782115.1 Dellaglioa sp. CoH-56-MRSF-14
TTTAAAAGTGGAAGAAGGACGGTCCAAAGATCAAAAAGGCGCACCTGCGTCCACTACTCTCTAAAGAGGGTCCGCTGCGTCGAGAACTGCGTAAGGCAGTGGCCGAGTTCCGCGTGTTCAAGGAGGTGCAACGTGCCAATTCCGAGCTTCTGAAGGAGTCGGGTTTCAAGGCCGGGTTCTTGTTTGGTGCGGCTAAGGCCGCTGGCAACTGGATGTTCAAACTGAGTCGGACGCCACACAAG
>NZ_JBXAYB010000137.1:0-241 GCF_056782115.1 Dellaglioa sp. CoH-56-MRSF-14
CAGGATCGGCGCCTGGACCTCAATCAGACCCAGACGCTCCTCCAGCTGGCGAGAGAAATGTGATTTCACGAAGCTAATTTGACGTTGTTTGGCAATGTAAGCGGTTTTCATTTTTTTACTCCTGCGTCCTGTTGCCTATGATTAAGCAACAAAACGAGAGAACTATTCAATAATCAACAGATAAAAAGCTAACTTCGATTTTGATTCGTTAAAAATAATGGCTAAAATAGAGATAATCATT
>NZ_JBXAYB010000138.1:0-240 GCF_056782115.1 Dellaglioa sp. CoH-56-MRSF-14
TTATATACGTTTGTCGCGAGTTCGAGAAGCCTTGTTGCGTGGCCCGCAGGCTCACCAACCAGCAGATCGTAATGAGGTTTTCCAGATTGCAGGCGCAGTGCTATGGCGTGAAGCCGGTTGTGGTGGTCAGCGCACAACGTGACGGTGGGTCCGTCTTCACCACCATAGTTGCGCGGTATCACGTGGTGCACTTCACGAGACGCGGGGCCCGGGGGTGTGGAGTCTGTGAACCGCTGCTCG
>NZ_JBXAYB010000139.1:0-239 GCF_056782115.1 Dellaglioa sp. CoH-56-MRSF-14
GTGTGAGACATGCGGTCCTATTCAGGTTGACGGAAACGGGGCACGTGTCACTCCGCTCGAAGAGCAGGACGATCAAAACCGGCACATCGCGCCGGGCCAGTTTTTCGATTATCTGCCGCCCGATCATCCGGTGGTAGTTGCACAAGGGCCCGTGATAAAGGCCGAAGACAGTGCATGGGCCGCGTACAAAAAGGCACGTGTGCGATTCCCGAACAAATCTCTGTAAGGAGTGTATATGG
>NZ_JBXAYB010000140.1:0-237 GCF_056782115.1 Dellaglioa sp. CoH-56-MRSF-14
GTCTCGGGCCTGACGGCAGGCGACACGGTTACCGTGACTTACGAGTACACGCTGACGGCAGTGCAGCGCCGGGTCTTGTTCGGTGACGTGCAGCCGGGCGGCTACGTTGGCGATTACGTCCAGCAAATCGGCGTGATTACGCGCGGTACGGTGTTCACTTCGCAATTCGACGCATCGAAGAACTGGGCAGCTGCTGGTGGTTCGGCCTCGACGCAAATCTGTGTGGCCGCTAACGGC
>NZ_JBXAYB010000141.1:0-236 GCF_056782115.1 Dellaglioa sp. CoH-56-MRSF-14
GTCCGCTACCATCCCGTGGATTACGAGGAAGGTGGCACATTTATCGAAGACGGCAGCGGCAAAGATGTCGAATATGCCGAAGACTACCCGGATGCGGAGCCAGAATGAACCTGCATGATGAACTATCACTCGACCTGATTCGAGGGGCGGCAAAATTTCGAGGATACCTGTATCGAGATCACGTGGTACGCGACGCTGTAGCCGTCCAGATTTTCGACGGTCGCGATTATCGGTAC
>NZ_JBXAYB010000142.1:0-236 GCF_056782115.1 Dellaglioa sp. CoH-56-MRSF-14
TGCTGCTGTTGATGGCTGTGGTGGTGGCGCTGTCGTTTGGTCGTGATGCGCACGGCTGGACGTGGGCGAGCGGGGCGTTGCTCGAGGATTTGATGCCCTGGCGCTGGCCGCGAATTATGGCTGCGCTGTTTGCGGGCGTCATGCTGGCGGTGGCGGGCTGTATTATTCAGCGGCTGACCGGAAACCCGATGGCAAGCCCGGAAGTGCTGGGGATTAGCTCCGGCGCGGCGTTTGGC
>NZ_JBXAYB010000143.1:0-234 GCF_056782115.1 Dellaglioa sp. CoH-56-MRSF-14
GGCGAGGAATGATGAACCGGCTTCCATTCGACATTGATGCGGCTGCGGCAGGGGCACAGATCATCACGCGTGATGGTCGCGGTGTCCAGCTGCTGGAGTACAGGCCCACTCTGCACGAGTCGGTGCGTGTACGTTGCCTCATTAATGGATCGAGGAACCCCATCACCTATTTCACTAACGGCTACAGAACCTTGGAGAGGAACACGAAATATGACCTCTTCCTCGTCAGATAAG
>NZ_JBXAYB010000144.1:0-234 GCF_056782115.1 Dellaglioa sp. CoH-56-MRSF-14
GGCCGAGCGCGGCAGCTTCGGCCTGCCCGACCTCGTCCAGCGGCGGGTTCGCCAACCCGCGCAGCCGCCCCTCAGCGTTCAACACCGTTCGCCCGTGCCGGGCCAGGTAGAGGTGCTGCTGGCGTGCATCTTTCATGCGGACTCCGTTACTTAAATGACCGGTTGGGTGACTGACGAGGTGGGTTCCGGGTCGAAAATGCGGTGGAACACGTCCTCTCCGAAGCTGGTTGGAAG
>NZ_JBXAYB010000145.1:0-233 GCF_056782115.1 Dellaglioa sp. CoH-56-MRSF-14
TTTTCGTAGTCAGTCGTCATGCAAAATCTCCTTTTCACGAAACCACGGATGCGCGAGTATCAGGACGATGACTGCGCAGTAGGCATACGGTGCCCACGATGGGCCATGGCCTGCCCACGAGAAACCGAAAGCTGCTGATACAGATAGCAAAAGCAGGAGCATAATCGGAACTTGCATTTCAGTCAAGCCTCTCGTTGTTCAGGGCGTAGCGGACAACCACTTTCACACCCTGT
>NZ_JBXAYB010000146.1:0-233 GCF_056782115.1 Dellaglioa sp. CoH-56-MRSF-14
GGTTTTCGATAGCAGTGCCCGTAACAAACGGGTATCCATCCACCGTCACGGGTTTGCCCATCAAAACATCTGAGTTGCCTGTAGCACCATGCGTTATTGGATACATCACGATCACGGTGTCGTTGACGCCCGGGATCGATCCGAAGTTGCCGTTTAGGCCTCCGTAGTTACCAAACTGGATAAGCAGACGCCCATCACTCATTGTCTGGTCCGAGAAGCCGGGCAGTCCATCG
>NZ_JBXAYB010000147.1:0-232 GCF_056782115.1 Dellaglioa sp. CoH-56-MRSF-14
CCGATACGCCTGAGTGCCGAGCCGGCCGGGGCGTTTCCCCGGCCGGCCGTTCGGTTTCGCCCCGATGTGCACATTTACAGTGTTTGCAGCTAAGATTGGCGTGAGAAATGTCACCACCCCAGAAAGGTTTTCTCTTCGTGAACGACACACCCGACTCCGAGGCACAACGCCTCGTCTCCCGACGCACGGTCGCCAAGACCGCCGACTGGGCCGCCCCGGCCATCGCCCTCGC
>NZ_JBXAYB010000148.1:0-232 GCF_056782115.1 Dellaglioa sp. CoH-56-MRSF-14
TGAATCCGTCGTACATAGGCCAAATCATTGTCGAATTCTCGACGGGACAAAACTTCAGCTTCTGCCGCTACGTCAAAAGTGTGATACTGGGACCGACTACCGCAACGTTCCAGCTCACCTCGCCCATGGCGCAGCTTCCGGTGCTCGGAGACAAGATCGTTATCTTCGGTCGTCAAGTACTTAGTACTACTATTCCGAATCTGCCTATAGCCACCCACACAGACCTTGGTGC
>NZ_JBXAYB010000149.1:0-231 GCF_056782115.1 Dellaglioa sp. CoH-56-MRSF-14
TTCAAACAATCCGAAAGCGGTAAGGGAGAAACCCTGTACGTAGAACAGAAGGGTGAAAAGAAAGCAGCCGAAGATTCGGAGGACTAAATGACGTTTAACCCGCTTGTTCTCGCGACCCGCGAGGAAATGGAACAGGCGGATGACCTCCTTCTATCACTTACGACATTGGCCAAGCCGTCTAACGGAAGTGGCGGCACGGCAATGTCGCATGTGGAGACCATGATGCGGATG
>NZ_JBXAYB010000150.1:0-231 GCF_056782115.1 Dellaglioa sp. CoH-56-MRSF-14
CTTCATGACTGACGTGCAGCAGAGCATTTGGCTTCGGCTCCCACACCAACGACACACGTAGGCGGTAGTTCGGAGCTATCATCAGGTACTCTTCCTCGTGATGATTGCCGCACCGAAATTCGCGTTTTTGGTAAATCGGGAACTTTGGCGTTGCGCTCATGGCCGCACCATACGCGAGGTAGCTGCCGCGACGATTGCGGCAATCACTTCTTCATCGTCACGCATTTCGGT
>NZ_JBXAYB010000151.1:0-231 GCF_056782115.1 Dellaglioa sp. CoH-56-MRSF-14
GTTTCAGAGACGAAGCTGTCTCTGGCCGCCCACCGCTTTTTTCCCTTTGAATAGTTCAAAGGATACGATGGAGCGGTATAAGCTAATTGCGTCGGAGTACGGATTTTATCCACCCGATGATATACCGGTCTATCGTTTCCAGCAGCTTAGCGAGGCCGCACAGGAACGACGTGACAAACGAATCGAGGCCGCCGAGAAGGGGCACACATTCGTTGGATAAAAGAGGTGCAT
>NZ_JBXAYB010000152.1:0-230 GCF_056782115.1 Dellaglioa sp. CoH-56-MRSF-14
GTTGCATGATCGCGAGCCGCATCTTACGGCTGTCGGATTACGTCGACGATGCGGCGCAGATCGTGCTCGGTCAGCGCCGGATACATCGGCAGGCACAGCACCTTGCGCGCGGCCTCGGCCGCGACCGGGAGGTTCGCACGGTTCGCGGACGGCAAGCCGCGGTACATCGGGAAATCCGAAATCAGAGGATGGAAATAGCGGCGCGCCCAGATGTTGTTTTCGCGGAACGC
>NZ_JBXAYB010000153.1:0-229 GCF_056782115.1 Dellaglioa sp. CoH-56-MRSF-14
GCATTCGCGTGATTCAGGCGTCGGGAACGTCTTGCTATCCATGAAGATGTAGCACACGACTTTGCGCCCGTTCGGCTGATCGAGAACGCGAATTTGCTCGTTGTTCTCGATATGCTTCACGATATCGTCCAGCTGGCATACGGTGGGAAAAGTCATGATTTCTCCATGGTCGTGATTGACAGTGCGCCGCAGAAACCGCGAAACGCATTAAGTGTGCGAACGCTACTGT